>NZ_BAAABH010000011.1:0-110249 GCF_054767855.1 Clostridium sp. CTA-19
TGACAATTATGGAGGAAACTGGACTACCAGTTTCTTTGAATTTAAGGGAGTAAAATTTCAGTTTAAGATATAAAACTAAACAAAAGCTATATTCAAAGTCTACAGCCGTAACAAGAAGGACAGGCGTACCAAAGCATGTTTTCCATAAGCTATTTTTTTAGTGAAATTGAAAGATTATCAATAAAACCTAAATTAATCAAAGCCAGTCCTAAAATAGCAGCTTTGCTGTGTAGATGTTCGGGACCGACTTCGAGTAATATTGGAGAGAAACTAAAATCAACAAAAGTATCAAGTCTAAAGTATAGTAAAGTAGCCAATTACGCGTCTGTCCCTCTTGTTATGGAGGTAGAATTTTAAATAGTTGCTTGCTTAGGAGTTTTAGATAGCTTTTTAGAAATTAACAATGGACAAAGGGCAATCAATTAGGAATTGACATTTGACAATGGAGAATTGACAATTATGGAGGAAACTGGACTACCAGTTTCTTTGAATTTATAGGGAATAAAGTTTAAGTTTAAGATATAAAACTAAACAAAAGCTATATTCAAAGTCTACAGCCGTAACAAGAAGGACAGGCGTACCAAAGCATGTTTTCCATAAGTTATTTTTTAGTGAAATCGAAAGATTATCAATAAAACCTAAATTAATCAAAGCCAGTCCTAAAATAGCAGCTTTGCTGTGTAGATGTTCGGGACTGACTTTGAGTAGCATTGAAGAAAACCTAAATTAAAAAGTTATTGACTCTGCCCCATAGGCAGGCTTTATACTTTTATTGGAGGTGGTTTGATGAATACTAACGAAGTCTGTAATTTAATTAATATATCTTCAAAAAGTTTAAGGGTATACGAAGATTATGGAATAGTTATACCTAAGAGAGAGAAAAATAATTATAGAAACTATAGTGAAGATGATTTATTAAAATTAAGAACTGTCAAATTATTAAAAGAACTTGGGTTTTCTTTAAGGGATATAAAAGTTCTTATAGATAATAATAACTGTGCAAGTACACAGTTTGTAAGAAGTTTATACCTTCAATCAAAAGCTATTGAAAGAAAAATTTATGAATTAGAAAATATAAAAAGTACATTAACTAAAAGTATTGATAAAATTTTAGTTAGTAAAAAAGATGACATAGAAAATAATTATTTTATAAATGATATAGACGCAATATTAAAAGAAAACAAATCAAATAGAAAGCAATGGGTTGATATGTGGGGATTTGATAATAAAGCAGTTAAATTTGATAAAATGGTAAGAGATAAATCAAATGATGAATTAGGTCTTTTTGAAAAATATGATGATATTTTAATAAAGGTAAGAAATGAAATAATCAAATATGGTGCAAAAAAGGTTCTTGATATTGGGTGTGGAACAGGAAATTTATGTGGAGAATTAAGTGGTTCAATAGAAGTATTAGGAATAGATCAAAGCTTAGAAATGATTTTACAGGCTAAAAATAAATATAGTAATATGAATTTAAAATTAGGCAATTTCTTAGATAAACCATTTCAAAAAAATTATTTTGATATTGTAGTAACTACTTATGCTTTCCATAGTTTGAATCATGAAGAAAAGAAAAAAGCAATTAATAATATGCTAGAATACTTGAATGATGATGGAAAAATTATTATTATAGATTTTATGTTTATAAACAATAAAGAAAAAGATAAATGTAGAGAAAAACTACTTAGCGAAAATAAGAATCAGCTATGGGATGTAATTAATAATAAATACTATACAATTTTAGATGAATTTAAAAATCATATTGCAATGTTAGGATATAAAATTAGAACTGAACATATTATAAATTTTACTTGGCTAGTAGAAATAATAAAATAGTTTAATATTTAATATATGTAGTCTTATAAAACTTTTAGTATTATAAGACTAATTTTTAATATTAAAATTAAAAGATTAAATGCATATTTTATGATGATAGGAAATGGAAAATATAAAATTTTAATTAAAAATATTAATAAAATTTAAAAATAAAATGAAAAAATAGTACAATAATCTAAAATAGTTAAAAAATAGTTGTTTATTGTAAAAAAATTTAGTATTATAAAATAGTATTAAAGAAAATTTATAAAAATATGAATTAAATAATATTTAGGGGGACAGTAAATGGGAGTATTTGATGGATTAATAGGTAACGCTTCAGAAGTTAGTATAAATGAAGTAGAAAAGGATTACAGCAATATATTATCAAAAAATGAAAGTGTAGAAAAAGCTTATAAGTTAATTCGTGATATGTTTATTTTTACAGATAAAAGATTAATTTTAGTAGATAAACAAGGTTTAACAGCTAAGAAAATAGAATATCATTCTATTCCGTATAAATCTATAACTCATTTTAGCATAGAAACTGCAGGACATTTTGATTTAGACGCAGAACTTAAAATATGGATTTCTGGAACGAACTCAGTTATAGAAAAGAAATTTAATAAAAGTTTAAATATATATGAGCTTCAAAGTGTGTTGGCAGAGTATGTTTTAAGATAATAGATAGAAAGATTATTACTTAAATTACATAAAGGCTGTATTATTTCTTATATATAGTTTAAAAAAAAGCATTAAAACATATATACTTAATTTTATTTTAGGTTTTGTTTTAAATCAATGCTTATATATTAATATAATAAAAGTGGATAAGTTAACTTGTCCACTTTGCTATTTAGTTCTTACAAATTTAAGATTATTTATTTAATTTATATGATGAATTGGAATTCACGTATTTTTTCATTATATAATTTGATAGTTGTACACCATTTCTCTCAACAAATTGTTTTGCAGTTATAGATGAATGAGTTATGATATGTCTTACAGAGTATCGTTTTTCTAATCTATCGCAAAGGGCGGTAGCGATACCAAGGTTCTGATAATCCTTATGTACATACAACCTATCCAAATACCCTTCCTTATTAATATCACCAAAGCCAATTATTATATTATTTTCTTCTGCAACCAATGTATAGTTATTTAAAAAAGATTTATTCCATTGAACAATGTCAATATTTCCTGTAGCCCATACATTTAATTGTTCTTGTGTATAGTCTTTTGCATTAATCAAATGAACAGTATTATAAAACAGATTTGTGATTTGCTCACAATCATTTGATTTATATTCTCGTATCTCCATTTTTCTTTTTCTCCTAAATTTCTATTTATTTGACTCGGATTATAGAATCCCAAGTTGATTTTAAAAATTATCTACCCCAAAAATTGGAAATTGTTTCCCTATACAAGTGTTTGTCTTTGTATCTTCTTCCTTAGGTTTATTAGGCATTATAATAAGTGATATTATTAATAATGCAGTAAATCCTAGTATTAAATTTCTCTTCTTTTTATCTTTTTCATATATAATAATTGTAGGAGTAAAAAGATATGTAATGATAGCTTCAAAACTCCCAATTAAATATGAAATAACTGCAAGTGATTCCATAGTTATTATCTTATTATTTTCTTAGGTATATAGTTTACCAATTATTTATCAAACCGTAAATATCATTTACAATTTTACAATTTGTATAGTTTCACATTACTTCTTAAATCTATTTCCAGTATTTAAATATACTACAGAAAATATAATTGAAACTAATAATAATGTAAATCCTAATGATTTCATCATGAAAGTATCACTTAAAAGCAAAAAAATCATACAAAAAGAAATCATAAACATAAGTTTACCCATAAATTTGCATAATGAGATAACATCATAGTTTTGCTGCTGTTCTTTAGGCATGGTATTAAATCCTGCAATAAGAAACGTACCTTTTCCCATAGATAAAATAATACCCAATATAATAAATGGCATAATAACTAATATTTTAACAATCATAATAATTCTCCAATTCAATATGATTAACTTATATTACAATTATATCATTAATTTGTAAATTATGTATAAATAATAAATTAATATAAATCATGTAATCTAAGATAATTAAGATTTGTATAATTGAAGCTCATATTTTGGCTGAATTTATAATGAATATATTATTTATAATAAAAATAATAAACAATTGTGTTATAATTGTTTATCATACAAATTAGAATTCGCAGTGGAGATTATTTATATAATAGGAGGTATTGACTTGAAAAATAATAAAGATAATGACCTTTCCAACTATCTTGTAATTGGAATGATAATTGGCTTGCTTGTAGGTGTTATTTTTTCAATAATTATGCGCAATAACATTTTCTTTGCAATAAGTGGTACAGGTTTTGGTATATCATTTGGTTTGTTAATTGCAGATATTATATGGTGCATAAAAAATCAGCAAAACAAGTATAATAAAATTAAATAATATGTCCACTTTTATTATGCTCATATATTAACATTCATTTAAAAAGGATTCTAAAAGTAAACCTTATACTGACACAAAATTAAAGGATTTTAGAAACATAAAAGAAATATATTTCTAATCATGAAATTGTAGTGTATATATCCAAATGCAAACATAAATTTTTTTATATAATGAGAAGTTGAAATATGGCAATAAAAAAGTGTATAAAAGAGTAATTTTCGGTCATAGGTAAAAAAGCTTCTACAAAATGATGGCAGGGGTTTTATTCAAAAATTATGGGCTGATGCTAATTCTACAGAAGTGGTATCATTAGCGAAGAAAAATAATAAATTGTAGAGACAGTGTGGGTAGAAGTTTAAGTAGTATAACAAAATTATGAATTTAAATATAGCTAAAAAGTATATTTTCGGGTTTAAACAAGTTGTTTTATAAGATAAAAATAAAAGATATTAAAAGTACTCACATATTAAACTAAAATAAGTTTATATATGAGTACTTGATTTTTATAATAAAGGATTATCAATTAAAGTAGTAAACAACACAAGTCATGACTATTACTAAATGAACGTGATAACTTCCACCTATGATAGCTTGTCTTATAAATCTAGGAAAACGGTGATTATGCCTTTTATCAGATTCCTTAGCAAGGCTTTATTAACCTTAAAGATTTATGAGGATAGGCTAATTTGAATAACAATTATCATATTCATCTTTTTTACAATGGTGACAGCAGTTAGGTGGTCTATAATAATCAGGATATTTAGGTGGTCTATAATAATCTGGATGACACTTGTTACAACTATTTTTAAAATTATTACATGGACAACTCATGAATATTCCCCCCTAAAATATATATAGTATATGATATGACATTACTCCATATTAGGTATTCAAATTATGGGAGTTAATTAAGATGATTAAAAAAAGAACATTTATTAGCAGTTTTAAAATTTACTTAAAGTGTTATGTATTTAGATGATTAATCATGAACTTAATATTGTAATCTATTAAATTAAAAAATAATCAAACAGTGTTAATGTAATTAATATAAATAAAAATATAACATTTAATATTAAAAAAAGTGTATTTAAAAGTAAAAAAATTTTTTTTGCTTTACTTAAATTATTGATTTTTAGTAATATAGGAAACAATAATAAATTTACTATTATAAGAAATATATTTACTGCAAATACTATAATAGTAGCCTTATAATTATGGATATAAATCACCTCCTCTATAGAATTCTTAATATAGATTACAAAACCTCTGTAAACATTTACAAAAGTACTTCAAATCTTAAAAAAGTACATTTATAATAATACAGTAAAATAAGTGTTAATTCAATTAACTTGTAACCCTATAGTACTGAAATGTATTAATATTTTTATATAAAAAACAGTTCAGAAAAGTTTAGGGTATATAAAAATGCATATTAGGCGAGCTATAATTAATGTAATATAGAAAAATAGGATTGAGTTTAAATTTATTTAATAGCTTAAAAATATTTTTATACGAAATAGAGTGTTTAATTTAGCTAATTAGAGGAATAGATTACTATTTTCAGTATTCAAGCTTTAAAATGAATAATTTTAAAGTTCATCTTAAAACTTTAGGGTTAGGGGGAATGGTCATGAATTTACAAAAACAAATTAATGAATTAATTTCTGATAGGGTTAATAAAAATCAATTTTCAGGTGCTGTATTAATAAAGAAAGGAAATGAAGAAATTTTCTCAGGAGCATATGGATATGCAAATAGAACTTGGAGAGTGAATAATAGTTTGCAAACTCGCTTTAGGATTGCATCAATCTCCAAAATGTTTACAGCAGTATCTATTCTTCAACTAATTGAATTGGAGAAGGTATCTTTTAGTACTAAAGTTGTTGAATATTTAAACCTTGAAAATAGTAAAATTCCTAATGATGTAACAATTGAAAGTCTGCTAACACATACTTCTGGTATTGCAGATTATTTTGATGAAGAACAGGATGATAATGAATGGGAAAAACTTTGGTATGATATACCAATTTACAAAATGCGTAGATTGGAAGATTATTTGGAATTATTTATTCATAAAGAACCAGTTAGTAAAATTAATGAGAAATATTATTATAATGGTGCAGGATATATATTATTAGGTCTTATAATAGAAAAAGCATCAGGTTTATCTTATTTTGATTATATTAGACAAAACATTTTTTTAAAGATAAATATGAAAGACTCTGATTTTATTTCACTAGATGATGTTGATGATTTAGTTGCTGAAGGCTATGAAGCTATTTTAGATAGTAATAAAAAAATTATAGGATGGAAAAGAAATATATATACAACAACACCTAATGCTGCTTCCGATGGTGGAGCTACCTCAACTGCAGATGATCTAATAAAATTTATAGAAGCCTTAAGGAATAATAAATTGCTTAGTGAAAAAATGTCAATGGAGATGTTTATACCAAAGGTTCTTGAATATGATGATACGCCAAGAAATTATATATGGATGTATGGCTACGCAAATGAATTTATATTAGATAAAGAAAGTAAAGAGATAGTTAGGTGTGGACACACCGGGGAAGAGTATGGAGTTAGCTGCAGATTATATTACTATCCTAGTACTAATGTAATTGTAGTGATATTAGCTAATCAGGGATGGTGTGCAGGTTCATTAGGTTGGGATATACATGATGTATTAATGAATGTAAATTCTTAATTATTTATGTGGAATTTGGTATAAAAATATTTTTGAAAATAATAAATCAATAGATAACTCATCAATGAAATATATCTTATATGTAATTGATAAATGTTAATGGTAACACTAATGTGTATAATAAATATAATGATATAAGAAATAATTGTTATATTAAGGAAGGTTGAATATGTTATCTAATAATGAATTTATACGACAGTCCCTAGAGTTACATCTTTTTTTTGCAAGAATTATGAAAGAACATTCATTTTTCCTAGAAATAGGTTTTACGCAAAAAGACTTAGGTTTCACACGTAAAGCAGATTCTCTTAGAATGCAATTTGATAAGCTTTTAGCAGATGTTATATCTATTTCTAATGGTGTTGTAAGTAATAGTATATTAGAATCCGGTGAAGTGTTCACACCATATACGTTAAAAGCTGAAATGGCTTCATCATATTTTACAGGAGTAGAAATTCCAATTAATTTGACAAAAGCAGAGTCAGGGCTTATGGGGTACGATTCTATGGGAAGTAGTGCACTACTTGAAGAAAGGGTATCAATAATTAATAATAGAGCAATGGAATTGGTTCTAAAATTGGTGCAATTTAAGTCAGATATATTATCAGGAGTTATACATTGTAATATGTTTACCAATAATTATCCTTTACTTATAGACCATATTTTAAGAGAAGCAACATTTTATTATCGATTAATTGAAAGGCTTCAAGATAATGAAGATATTAACTTAGAGAAAGAGGCTTATGATCAAGAAGCTTTCTGGAATAGAATTATGGCTGAACACTCCAAATTTATTCGTGGGCTTTTGGATCCAACAGAAAATGAGCTTATAGATACAGCCAATAACTTTGGAAATGAATTTGATAAACTTACTGAAGAGGCAATAAAAGCCATGAATATGACACTGCCAATTTCAGAAATTACAGATGACAGTCTAAAAGCAACTATAAAAATTAAAGAATTTAAAAAACAAGGTACACAGGGATTATTAGATTGTAAAATTAAATCTATAATAATACCATTATTAGGTGACCACACTTTACGTGAGGCAAATCACTATTTACGATTATTAAAAATATTTAAAACAGTAGAAGTACAATAAGTATTGATAAGGATTATTCCGATAAAAGGGCATAAGTTTAAGTAGTATAACAAAATTATGAATTTAAATATAGCTAAAAAATATATTTTTGGGCTTAAACAAGTTGGTTTATAAGATAAAAATATACATTAAATAAGTGATATTAGAAACACTCACATAGTAAGCTAAAATAGTTTTATATGTGAGTGCTTTATATTAAGACATATAATTATACTAGATAACTTTTAATTAAGGTAGAAAATATAAATTTATATTTGTTATTGTTTGCAAAATTGTAGTATTTATTACTAAAATATATTGTTACAATTGTCGCTATCGTCTCTGTCATGTCTATTATCTCTGTTGTCTCTGCAAATAGCTCTACAAACAGCCCTACAAAAATCTCTATTACATCCAGAGTTTCTACAAATTTCTCTGCAAAAATCCCTACAAATATCTCTATCATTATTACAATTATTTCTACGATTATTACATGACATAAATATACCTCCCAAATATAAACAAATATAATAGATGTATATAAATATATCTATATATTATAATATGACATTACAGTATATTTGATATTCAGATTATGGGAATTAATTAAATTATAGATAAAACAAAATGAGTAGGTTTATAGGCTGATTTTATAATGGTAATTATTAAAAACACACACATATTAAAATAAATTTATATGTGTGTGTTGATTTATACTATACTAAAGGACTTTCAATTAAAGTAGTAAATATGAAATCATGTCTATGACCATCTACAAAAGTAGTCATTCCTGTTACTAAATGAACATGTTTTCCATTTCCTACAGGTATAGCTGGTCCAGTAAGAATACAAATTTTGTGGAAATGGTCAAAAAAATCTGTTTTTACTTCAATTTCATGAACGTGAGAATTTTCACGTCTGATAGCCTGTCCTGTAACTCCAGCGAAACGGTGATTATGCCTTTCATCACATTCTTCGGCAAGTTTTGTGCTTCCTAAAAATTCATGAGTATGGGTTTGCTCTCTAGGGCAATTATCATATTCATAATCTATACAATGATCTCTACAATTATAAAATTTAGAACTCATAAATATACCTCCTAAATATATAAATATAGTATATGATATGACATTATTCCATATTAGGTATTCAAATTATGGCAGTTAATTAAGAGGATTAAAGAAATAACATCCATTAATAGTCTTAAAATTTACTTAAAGTGTTATGTATTTAGATGATTAATCATGAACTTAATATTGTAATCTATCAAATTAAGAAGTAATCAAACAGTGTTGATGTAATTAATATAAATAAAACTATAACATTTAAGATGAAAAAAAGTGTATTTAAAAGTAATAATATTTTTTTTATTTTACTTAAATTATTGATTTTTAGTAATATAGGAAACAATAATAAATTTACTATTATAAGAAATATATTTACTGCAAATACTATAATAGTAGCCTTATAATTATGGATATAAATCACCTCCTCTATAGAAATTTTAATATAGATTGTAAAACTCCTGTAAACATTTACAAGTGGCTTCAAATCTTAAAAAAGTACATTTATAATAATACAATAAAATAAGTCTTAATTCAATTAACTTGTAACCCTATAGTACTGAAATGTATTAATATTTTATATAAAAAACGATTCAGAAGTGTTTAGGGTATATAAAAGCGTAAATTATATAAGTTATAATTAATTAAAGAGATAATTTCAAAATAGAGGTTATTCATTTTTAGGGGGATGTAAAAATGACTGAAGTTGTTGTACATGAAATGAAATATTACGGTGAAAAAGTGAATTTAAACATAGAGATAGTTAATTATAGTGATGAATATTATAATGATTATCGAAGTATTTGTTGTGGTTGTTTTAGGGAGTTAAGTATAGCTACTAATCTAAATCCCAATTCATTTTATACACAAGATGAAATGAATAAAAAGAAGTTTAATGTTTTTATTATGTTTACAGATAAAGAGATAATAGGTTCTGTTGAAATACATGAAAATATAATAGATCACTTGTTCGTAAACCCAAAATATCAAAATAAAGGATACGGAAAGAAACTTTTGTTTTTTGCTATTAATAGGTTACAACAAGCAGGAATTGATGAAATAACTTTATTTGTTGCAGATTTAAATAAAAAAGCTATTCAGCTATATTTGAATAATGGGTTTAAATGTACAAAAACGATAATAGACAACTGGGGATAACGAGCCAAGCATAATTTACAATAGGTTTTCTTGTATAATATATGTAAAATATAAATTGAGAGAACCTTTTATAAGACCTCTCAAAAAATATCAATATTATTATAAAATATAGTCTTTTATCTAAACATATTTTGTAATAATTTTGTGCAAGGACAATATGACTTTCATGAATTAGAGAAAGAGTTATTAAGATGAAACAATAGTTATTAATATAGATGAAAAGATATTCTATTTTTAATGTCTAGCAAATTATATAAGTTCATATTATAGGACAAAAGAAAGCTTAAAAAGTCGGGATACCAATCTTTGATGATGATAAGATTAGATTAACGAATTGTGATGGGGGTAAAAATTATGGAATGGATTGAAAGTATTAGAGAAGCTATTTCTTATATTGAAGATAATATTACCAATGATTTATCCATAAAAGAAATTGCAGATAGGGTAAATATTTCTCCTTTTTATTTTCAAAAAGGATTTGGAATGTTATGTGGATATTCCTTAAGTGAGTATATTAAGGGAAGAAGACTTGCACTTGCCGGTAGTGAGGTTTTATCTACTAATGGAAAAATAATAGATATTGCAATAAAGTATGGATATGATTCTCCAGACAGCTTTACTAAAGCTTTTACAAGATTTCATGGAGTTACACCGTCTGCGGTTCGTAAAGAGGGTGCAATGATAAAGTCCTTTGTTGCCCTTAAAATTAAGTTTTCATTGGAAGGTGGTTATATTATGGATTATAAAATAATAGATAAGGATGAATTTAAGGTTGTAGGAGCCTATAAGAAATTTAAATATGATTCAGCGTTTATGGAGGTGCCTTCATTCTGGAATGAGCATATTTCACAAGGAAAGTTAAAGGATATATGCGGAATGTATGGTATTAACATTGATGAAGAAATGGGTGGTAATGAATTTGAATACCTTATTGCAGAGGATTATTCCAAAGAGAAAGACGGTATGGAAGGATATATAGTTAAAACTATTCCTAAGTTTACTTGGGCTGTTTTTCCTTGTTATGGACCAGGTCCAGCATCAATTCAAGAAACTAATAAGAAAATATTTTCAGAGTGGTTACCAAACTGTAGAGATTATGAAATTGCTGCAGGTTATAATATAGAAATGTATAGTGATCCAAATGAGTATGAAAAGGGGATTTTAGATAAAAATTACTATAGCGAAATTTGGATTCCAGTAAAGAAAAAATAGGGAGTAATTAGGAGATTAGGATATGGAAACTCTTTCTGGATAGGAAGAAAGAGGATTGAGGCAATATTCCAATATCATTTAGTTAACTAAATGATATTGGGTTTATCCTAAAAAGTAAGATATGAAAATATGAGGGTACTGAAAAAGTTTAAGTTTTCAGTACCCTCGTTTTAAAACAGTTTTTTCAATAAACTATTATTTTTTATAAAAATATATAATTAAAAGTTGATATTAAAATATTATTAATCATATTGTATATTGAGAAAAATAGATTTTTTCATTTACGGTGCAGTGAACCGTACGACAAGTAAGGGAGGTTTATAGCCTTAGATATTAAGTTTACTTTGTAACTGCAATTATTTTCGGTAACCTTTATATATTTTGAGTATTTGTGCAAACATTTTAGTGAGTTTTTCATTAGAAGGTGTGCATTTTTACTCAAAATAGTTTTGAAATTATTTATGTTAGAGTATAATTGTAGTGTGTAAAGTCAGAAGATAAATTATAGATTCATATGACTAAGATTGTTTAGACAAAGAAATTAGAAAGGTTGGATTAATTATGATAAGACCAGTTGTAAAGGATATATTATTCTTAAAACAAAAATCAGAACCTGCAACTAAAGATGATGTAGCAGTTATAGATGATTTAGTAGATACATTAAGAGCAAATTTAGAGTATTGTGTTGGCATGGCAGCTAATATGATAGGGGTTAAAAAACGCATACTAGTATTTAGTGTAGGTGATATTATAGTTCCTATGGTAAACCCAATTATATTAAAGAAAAAGGACAGTTATGAGGCAGAGGAAAGCTGTTTATCATTAACTGGTTTTAGAAAAACAATGAGATATGAAACTATTGATGTAGAATATTTTGATAGAAACTTTAAGAAGCATAAACAAACATTTACTGGATTTACTGCACAGATCATTCAGCATGAAGTGGATCATTTTGAAGGTATAATAATTTAGGGCAGCTTCAAAAAATAAATAAGTTAGAATGCTCGTCTATTTTGTGGTATATTGCGTCAACAGAACCCTTAGATAGTGCTACTATCTGCGGAACCTGTTTCCTTATCTAACTCAAAATATATTTTCCATATTTGACTTATTATTAATTTAAAAAATATATTTAAGAAAAAGGAGTTATTATGGCTAAAGTACGAAAAATGCTTGGAAAAGCAGATTCACCATATATTGTTTCTCTTATGAGGTTAATAGAAACACAAAGTAAAAATACAATTATAAAATGGTGTAATGAATATGCAAGAGAGTACATCCTACCTATTTATGAAAAAGATTATCCTAAGGATTTTCGTTTGCAAAACGCATTAAATGCGTGTAATGAATGGTTAGAAGGAAATATGAAGTTAATAGATGCAAAGAAAATTATTAAGGAAGCTCAAATAGCTGCAAGGGAAGCAGAAGGAAATCCAGCTGCACAAGCTGCAGCTAGAGCAATTGGAGCAACAACAGCAACAATTAATACTTTAACAAGTTCTTTAGGACTTGCATTTTATGGTGCTGCAGCTATAGCATACTCATCTATTGGTGTGAATGAGAATGTTGAAGTTTATGATGAAATTGCAGCAAGAGAGTGCAAGAATATGGAGAATGCTTTACGTAAAGTTGCTATAATAGATGAGTCTAATCCAGCAAAAATAAATTGGAATTGCTAAATATAATAGTAATTCCTTTATTTGAATATAGAAGAGATATTTCTATATTGTTTATTAAATAAAAAATTTAATCAATAGTTTATTTTAAAAAGAAAATATATAAAGGGGAGAGTAGGGAAATTTAAATGCCCTTCTTCCTCTCCACAACTGAAATCCACAAGAAACAAATTGATAATTTTATCGATTTGTTTTTTTATATCAAAGATATATTTTATAAGATAATTATACTAATTGTTCAAAATCATTATTATTGATATTATGATTTTGAACAATCCTAAAGATTTATTGAATAATTAAAAATTGTGTATTAGCTAGTCTTGAGTATAACAGTGCTAAATAAATAAAAAGTCTCATAGGATATTATAAAAAGTAAATTTAGAGGTGAAGCATGAAAACATATGAAAGACAACAACAAAGTTCATATAAGTATACCTTGGCTAATACTAATCTAAGAGAAGAAAAATCTACTTCTTCAAATGTAATTACTATAATACCGGCAGGGTCTAAGGTTCAAGTTATCGAAGCCGAAGAAGATTGGTATGAAGTATCATATAATGGACAAACAGGGTATGTATATAGTAATTATTTATCCAAAACAAAATATACATGGACAGATGTTACTTTAAGGTCTTATCCATCTGCTGAGTCAAATTTAGTAACTATAATTCCTCCAAAATCTATAGTACAAGTATTATCTACAAATAGAGATTGGAGTCATGCTATGTATGATGATCAAGAAGGATATATATTTAGCTATTTCCTTTCTGATGATGGAAATCCACCTGAAGAATATGATTTTAAGTACTTTTATACGGATATGACAAAGTTTGTAAATGATAATCAAATTAAAAGCCCCACTATAAATTTAATTACAACAGATTTAGAAAATAAGCTTACTTATATATTTGAAAAAAATTATGATGGTTCATGGAATTTACTGTATAAGTGGCCATGTACAATAGGTAAACCTAATACACCAACTATTAAGGGTACTTTTTATGTTAGCGGTAGAAAGCCTTATTTTGGTTCTGATACTTATAGAGTAAAATACGCTACTAGAATTCGAGGCAGTTATTACTATCATTCAATTTTATTTAATGCAGCAGGAACTGAAATAATTGATGATAGACTTGGGATGGCTTTGAGCCATGGATGTATTCGATTAGCTGTAAAAAATGCTCAATGGATTTATGATAATGTATTAGATAAAACTGCTATAATTATAAATTAAACTAGAATAGGGGTTATTAAGGTCAAGAATAGTTAAATTAAATACCTAAAAATAAATTAGGTTATGTTAGTTCTCTTTCACAGTGAGGATAGACTTTTCAATTTAAAAATCTATTTTTCTTCACCTCACTTGTGATTTTAATAACAATACATTGTAATACAATAACTTATTTAAGATACTGTATTAAGTTCTATTGTGTTAGTGTATGTAGAGAACTTATCTTCCTCTATTTCTATAGCATTTTCTATATGTACTAATAACTTTTCTAAAAGATAATGTTCATTTATATCATTATCCTTTTTTTCTAACTCAACATAATCTCCTTCAGTTGCTATAGTAATTATTTCTGCATTGTTTACTAAATAGTTAAAGATAGACATGTCCACGGCATTGATAGCTTTTTTAGTATGAAAACAATCCAAATCAATATCTAAAATAAATTTCTTATTTATTTTATTTGAGATAAAAAAACCAGGAATAAAATTATTTATCTGATTTAATTTAAACAATAGTTCCCCATCTTCTATTACATTATCATATACATCAATTTGGCACTTATCATCATGTGAACCCTTTTTACATTTGCTAGTGCAGCAAGGATCTATGTAGTATATTTTATCATTGGCATAATCTCTGCAAATGCCTGCACTCAGTAGGCTAAATACTACTGCATCTGATATCATTCCTGTTTGTAATGCAAAATCTATATGTTCATCATTGCAAAGCTTGTCTAATGATGATGCAATTGTACTTGATTCATTTATATGTGCATTTGCTATCAATTTCTCTCTTACAGATCTCCATTCTAAGCCAGCAACTTTACAAGAATGCCTGTAAAATGCACTACGGGTATCCATATGGTGGTCAAAAGTTAATAATACTGGTGCAGTTTCATTGTTAGAGGCATATTCTGACCATGGAATTATAACTTCATGATGATTTGCTACAATATAAATTTTCTTTCCTCTTATTACTTTTTCAGTTACTATATCTGTTTTCAATAATAATCACTCCTTTAAAAACACCATACAAGTTTCGACATTATATAACATATCACATCTTTAATAAAAGGAAAAGTGTCCTTTGAAGATGGGGAGGTTGTGAAAAAAGTTACTATCATCACAGTTGATTTTAATTTGCTCTCAATTTTAATATATTATTCATTAGAAGTATTACAAAACAAGGAAATATTGTTACTGAATTTAAGGCACTTCTTAGCATGTCTTGCTATTTTGAGTATCCAAGTTTTGGAACAAGTAATTTGAAAATTTCTATATTATTTTCTATAAGAGCATATTTATAAAAGCTTGATATATTTAAATCATACCCTGAAACATTAAACTCATTATTTTTTGCAATGATTGCTATAGGTGTAGCACCACTTCCGCATAGGCCCACAAGGTGTACTTTCATTTCAATTTACAATATTATACAAGCAAATGAAATACTATAAGTTGTTTTATAGGTTTTAGGCTAGAGAGGTTTATTTATATTTAAGATTAAAAATAATGAAATATATATGTGGCTACCCTAAAGAGAAAGAAATATTTTGGGATTTGGTAATTAAATTTAATTTTATAAGGAAACTTAAGATGAACTTAAGATGATTTTAAATCCAGATTAATATCATATATGTATAATTTAACTGAAGTTAAATTTAGTAGCCTGTAAGATTAATGATTTTACAGTATAGTATAAGGAGGCTATTTTTATGAATATAATGGAAGTTAAAGATGTGAAAAAAGTGTATAGCTCAAAACAGGTCGGAAGTGAATCAAAGGCACTAAATGGAGTAAGTTTTTTTGTTCAAAGGGGTGAATTCTTAGGAATTATGGGACCTTCGGGATCAGGTAAATCAACATTATTAAATGTAATATCAACTATTGATAGTCCAACGTCAGGAACAATTTTACTAAGAGGGAAAAGTTTTTTAAATCTTAATGAAGATGAATTGTCAATGTTTAGAAGAAAACAGCTAGGGTTTATTTTTCAAGATTACAATCTTCTTGATACACTAACCATAAAGGAAAATATTATTTTACCACTTTCCTTATCTAAGGTAGATGTTGCATCTATGGAAGAAAAATTAAAAAAGATTAGTAGCATTTTAAATATTGAAGATATCTTAGAAAAATATCCTTATGAAGTTTCAGGTGGTCAGAAGCAAAGAGCAGTAGCAGCAAGAGCCATAATAACAGAGCCAGAAATTATTTTTGCAGATGAGCCTACAGGAGCACTAGACTCAAAGTCTTCGACAGAACTTTTAAACAATCTTTCTTTACTAAATAGAAATAATAAAGCAACAATTGTTATGGTAACTCATGATGCCTTTGCAGCAAGTTATTGTGACAGAATTATATTTATAAAAGATGGGGTACTTCATACTGAAATTGAAAAAACAAAAGGCAGAAAAGATTTCTACAATGAAATATTAAGCACTCTTGCTACCATAGGAGGTGCTGAAAGTGACATTATTTAACCTTGGAGCAAACAACGTAAAACACAATTTTAAAAGTTATGTTTCCTATTTTATAAGTACATTGACTTCAGTTTTTATTCTTATGATATTTTATTCTATCTATTATAATCATCAAATACAATCCTTTAGTTCGGAGAAGGTTAAGGTTGGAGCTATTTTTAAAGCTGCAGCTTTTGTAGTTATAATATTTTCAGCTATTTTCATAGGTTATGCCAATAGCTTTTTTATAAAAAATAAAAAGAAGGAAGTTGCTATATACTCACTGCTTGGTATGAAAAAGAAGGAGATAGGTGCATTAATGTTCTTTGAAAATATCTTTTTAGGAATACTTGCATTAATTGTTGGTGTGCCTTTAGGAGCAGTTACATCAAAATTATTTTTAAAAATACTTACTATGTGTATGAAATCGGATAATCCTATACAGTATAATTTTGATATTAGATCTGTAGGTATGACAATTTTTATTTTTATGATTATATTCTTGATGAATTCTATAAAGGCCTATGGAATAATATATAAGTTTAGGCTTATAGAACTTATGCATGCGGCTAAAGAAGGAGAAAAGAGACCTGAATTTTCTAAAACATTATCATTGTTATCCATAATAATGGTGAGTTCTGGATATTTTCTTACATTAAAAATGAATTTAGAGTCTGGAAGCATCCAAATGCTGTATAAGGCTCTTATTGTAATGTTGCTTGTTGTTGTAGGAACTTATATATTGTTTAACAATTTAATAATTTATGTCTTTAAGCTATTTGAGAAAAATAAAAAAGCTTATTATAAAGGCGAAAATCTAATAGGAGTATCTCAAATAGTATACAGAATTAAAGGAAACTCTAATCTGCTTGCAACCATAGCTGTTATTTCTGCTGTTGCTATCACAGCACTGTGTTTTACTTTTAGTCTTAATTTGACACTTGATAAAGTTGCACCAAATGGATGTCCTTATTCAATAATGTATCAAGGTGGCAATGAGGATTTGAATAAAAGGGTTGAAGCTATTATTAATAATCATAAAGAAATTAAAACAACTTATAAAACAGATATTGTAATGATAAATGGAAGTGGACTTACACAAAAATACAAAGGTCCCTTTGGAAAAGATTTAAAAGTTCCTTTTGATATGTTTGTAATATCGGCATCTGAATATAAGGATATTGTAAATAATTCAGGGTTTAATGATGGTACAGATATTACAGGTAGAGCTAAGGATATTAAAATCAATAAAGAAAATCAGTGTTTTTTTATTGAAGTAAGTAGTTTAGCTAAAGGAAGAGGAAGACTAACTGGCGATGAGCTTAATTCAACTATTGGTGAGAAAGATTATAAATTTGATATCTCCGATTCAGATGTAAGATGTGTTTTAGGAACTAAATTTCAAAAAGCAACTATAGTAGTGCCAGATACATTTTTTAATAAGCTTTTAGATGATAATAGAAATAATACAACTGTTATAAGAGCATATAATTTTGATAATGTATTAAAAAGTGGAAGTGCTGTTACAGAGCTTGCCCCAATAATCCCAAGGGACAGGAATTTTTCATCTTACTATGATATGTATAGGGAGGTTCATGCTTTGTATGGTAGCTATGTATTTATAGGCGCATTCCTAGGGATTCTTTTTGTTGTTTCCACTGGAAGTATAATGTATTATAAACAATTAACAGAAGCCTATGAGGATAAGAATATATATTCTGTACTTTCAAAAATAGGTTTAACTAAGAAAGAAACTTTTAGAATCGTATCAAAGCAATTAGGATTTATTTTTGCAATGCCACTTTTATTTGGTATTCTTCATAGTATATTTCCACTTATAGCTTTTATAAAATATTGTTCTGGTTTTTCAATGTCACAAATGGAATGGGTTGGGATCACAATGGGAGTATATGCATTAATTTATTTATGTTTTTATTTTATCTCTGTTAAATCTTATATGAAAATTGTAACAAAAAATGCTGTATACTAAATATATAATTTAAAAATTATATTCCAAGTTAATAGAATATTTGGAATATAATAATATAAAGAGGTGTTTTTGACGTGAATTTAGCAAATGATGCAGATAAAAAAGTATTACTTATAGATGATGAAAAAGATATAACTGACTTAATAGAGGAGGTTCTATTAAAAGAAGGCTTTAAGAATGTTAGAAAGGCACATTGTGGTTTAGATGGTATAACCCTATGTAATGATGAAAAGCCCGATGTAGTAGTACTTGATATAATGCTTCCAGATATTGATGGGATAGAGGTATGTAAAAGAATAAGGCAGTTTTCTTATTGTCCAATTTTATTTTTATCTGCAAAAAATAGTGATATTGATAAAATTGTTGGGTTAAGTATGGGAGGAGATGATTATATTACTAAACCTTTCAGTCCAAGGGAAATTGCTTTTCGTATTAAGGCACAGCTCAGAAGACAGCAGTATGACTGTAGAAAGGAAGTTAGTGATAGTAGAAATGAGACGATAAATGTTGGAAATATTACTATTGAAAGGCTCCATAGTCAGGTATATAAGCATGGTGTAGAAGTTAAACTTACAGCAAAGGAATATAAACTCATTTTGTATTTAGCAGAAAATCCTAATAAAATAATTAATAAGGAAAGACTTTGTGAGGTTGTGTGGGGAGAGGACTATATGGGATATGATAATACAATTTCTGTTCATGTAAGACATTTAAGAGAAAAGCTTGAGGAAAATCCTTCTAAACCAGAAATAATAGTTACTGTAATAGGACTTGGATATAAACTTGTAAAAGGGAATGAGTAGTGAATAGAATGAAGAAATCAGGATACAAAATAGTATTCAATGTATATTATAAATTTTTTATTGTTTTTATTGTTTTAATTTCAATTTTTATAGGAATAGGGTTTTATTTATTAAATGTTAGTATTAGCAGCGAAAATAGTTATGCTAACTGGAGCAGTTGGCCTGTATACTTTACATTAAATTTCTCTAAAAAAATTAATTTCAAAGGAGGCAAACCACAGTTAACAGATTTAGCAATAAATGAATTGAAAAAGTACAAGCTTTGTTTTCAAATTGTTAATAAAGATGGGGATGTAACTTTAGGATATAATGAGCCTATTGGGGTTTCAAATCATTATGATGCTATAGAAATGGTTCAGTTATATAAAACTGGAGGCAACGTTCCAAATTATACTATGTTTGTTGGAAATGTTAATAATAATGGTGAAAACTGGGCATATGTTATTGGTTTTCCTGCAAAAATATCAAAAGTAACTATGTACTTCAATTACGACAACTTTTTAAATATTAAGTTTGTTATACTGGGCTTATTTATACTCAGTATACTCCTAGTTGCATTTTATGGTATATGGATGAATCGTACATTATCAAATATAATAGTAGGTATAAAAAGACTTGCTTCAAATGATTATGTTCCTATGAAGGAAAAAGGAATGTATAGTGATGTGTTTTATAGCCTTAATCTTTTGAAGAGTAAGCTTAAAACTAGTGAAGATGAAAGAAAAATGAATGAAACTTTAAGAGAAGAATGGATAGCTAATATTTCTCATGATTTAAAAACTCCATTATCGCCAATAAAAGGTTATGCGGAAATATTAACTGATTCTGAATATAATGTTACTCCTCAGGCTGTAAAAAAGTATGGAGAAATAATACTTAGAAATGCGAAAAATGTAGAAACCATAGTTGAAAACTTGAATTTTACTTATCAATTTAAAAATGGCATGTTTCCTATAAATCGTAAAGAAGGAAATATAGCACGTTTATTAAAGGAAGTAATTATAAGTATATTAAACAATCCAAAATATGATAAGAGAAATATTATTTTTAACTGTACAGAAAGCAGGGTAAACTTTAATTTTGATAATACACTTTTAAAAAGGGCGTTTACTAATTTATTGTGTAATTCAGTAATTCATAATGCCTCAGATACTATAATAAAAGTTTCTATAAAAGAAGAGGATAAAATATATATAAAAATTGAAGATAATGGAAAAGGGATGAGCGAAGAAGAATTAAGAAAGCTTTTTGAAAGATATTATAGAGGTACAAATAGCACTGTAAATGTTAAAGGTTCAGGACTTGGAATGGCAATTGCAAAGCAAATAATAGAAGCACATGAAGGGAAAATTAATGTAAAAAGTAAGCTAAATGTTGGTACAAGCATAGATATAGAATTCTCAAAAGATACTTAACTTGAAAGAAATTTACCTATACAACAATGCAACAAAATTACCAGATACAAACGTGTCAAAAAATAATTGTTATTAAATTTTACCAGGTAATTAATATAAAAAGTGCTATTAAGAATAAATTATATTGAAATAGCAACATTAAGTAAAGAAATTACCATCACTATTAATGTTATGGATGATGAGAATATTGAAGTAAAGTAGAGGTTATTAAGGTCAAAAATAGTTGAATTAAATGCCGAAAAATAATTAAGTTATATTAGTTCGCTTTCACAATGAGGATGCAATTATACTTGATTCATTTATATGTGAATTTGCTATCAATTGCTCTCTTATAGATTTCCATTCTAAGCATATCTGATTATTTTTGGTATCCAAGTTTTGAAGATGAAATTACTTTATTTGTTGCAGATTTAGATAAAAAACTATTCAGCTATATTTAAATAATGGATTTAAATGTACAAAAACAATAATAGATAATTGGGGATAATGAGCATAAGCTATAGTAAATTTAATTGTATAATATCTTTAAAATATAAATTGAGAGGACTTTTTATAAGGCCTCTCAATTTATAGTAGGTTATTATAAAACATTTCTTTATTTAAACATAGTCTTTTCTTTTAATACATCAATAATTTTTCTAGATAACTTATAAGATTCACCAGCTCCAAAAACTATAATTATGTCTCCACTTTTAACTTCGCTAAGGATTTTATTGCATATTTCGTTGGAGCTTTCTATATATTCTGATTTATTTACATCTATTTTATTACATAGCATATCTAAATTAATTGGCTCTATATTTTTACTTGCTTTTCCAATATAATTCACTCCTATTGCCATATTACTTAGATTAAGACTTATGTTTTAGAAAATATTTATCATGCAATTTCTTTGAAACAACGTAGCTGTAAATTAAATTACAATTTTAAATCAATTATAATATGATTTAAGTAGTATTTTACAATATTATACAAATGATAAATATATAGATAAATTTAATTAGGAGAAATCCAAAGAATTTATAATGTATTTTTAAATTATTAAAATTGAATAGGTAATGGATGTTCGGTACGGCTAGCCTCCACCACAAAACCCACGAATACATATATTTAGCTTAAATAGCTACTTACAGATAGACGTGGGTTTTCATTGTTACGGGGTAGCGCAATATGTAAAATAAATCGTAATAATTAAGAAAGTAATTAACATGGAATCAAGAGAAGTTAATAAGGTAAGTACAAAAGCTGATGTAAGAGCTCTAGTATCAGATTTCAGTGGATATGTAATCAGCATAAATATCCCAGAGTGCAAGAAATTTATAAGAGATTTTGTAAAAGAAGTAGTAGTGTATAAAGAACCACATTGAAGTAGCATTCAATGTGACTTTTTGTTTGCTTTAAAATATAAAAGGAGCAGTTGAGGTTATGAGAAGCATTAAGAGATAGGATTTGTTTGAAATGTATAGCTAAAGGTAATAGAATGGATTATTAACAAATTCTATTATTTTAATTAAATTTTGGTAATTAATCAATAAAATGATAAAATAAGAATGTAGGTTAATTATTGATAAGATTTATTAAATACATAGTACATTTTAAAATAATAGAAGGAGTAGTAAGTATGGAAGAAAAAAGTAAGATTAATCTTTTAAATGAATATTTAAGAGATAAAGATGAAAATAAAGCGGCAGAATGTTTACTAGAAATATATATGGAAAAACAAGATAAATTTAAGAAAACATTATTGATAGGAGGTGTTTTACCTGATCCATCTTCATATGATTTGAATGAAAAAAGATATATATTTGAATGCTTTAAAAAAAGTTGTTTAATCGTAATAAATCAATTAATAGGGAGTGAGAAAGATAAGAATGACTTTAAAAAGCAAGTTAGTATTATAGTTAATTCGTATAAAATTATTGTTCAACATAATATAAGTAATGAAGAAAGATGTGCGGAATGTGAATTTCTTAAGTATAATAAAGCAAGACAATTACAAATGATGTGTGTATTTATAGAAGATCAAATGAGATTAGCTAATAATGAAAACAATCGAAGAATACATAAAAAAGGGTTATACACAGGACTTGAATCAATAACACCATTAGAGATAGAAGGAAATGAGCAGTATCAAATGTCATGTAGTGATGCTATGGAATCAAATCTAGAGATAGCAGATGAGTTATTTAAATTTATTTTCTACATTAATAGAAAAAATATGAAGGAGCTTGTTGATAGCACATTAGTTAATCCATTTCCGTATAAACTACTTTCATTTGAAGAAATTATACATTTAACTAATCATAGAGTTATGGTCAAAAGAGCATGGGATTTGGTTAAATATAGGAATTGGACTATAAAACTACATGTCCATAACAATGAAGAGTATTATAGATTGGAACCAGAAGATTTAAAAACATTTAGAAGAGAAGGAGCATCAATAAAGAGAACTGAATATGATGAATTTCAAAAATCAATGGATATGGCTTCATTATGGAAAATATTTAATGAAAATTTAAAAATAATTTTGGGAAAAATACAAGCTGATGAATTAGATAAGTTGTTTGATATAAATTTTCAATATATAAAAGAATTAATGAAGTTTTATGAAAGTATAATAAAATCTAATCTTCAATTTACCTTTAAGTTTTATGGAAAAAGTTTATTGGATGTTGAAATAGATGATGGGATTAATTTTAAATATTTTTTTACTACTATAAATTATTTATATAGCATGGCAAGTATTTATATATGGAAATCTTATAATAATGTAAATCCAGATAATAAAGAAGATTATTATAAATTTGCTCCAATAATTAACGTTGATAAATTAGCCAAAAAATTATCTGAAATATTAGATATAGATAAAGTAATAGCGGGAAAATGCATAGATTTATTTATATTTAAACCACAATCGAAAAAAAATAAAATTGCATTAGATGTTTTTTCACAACCTTTGGTATATGTTAGTGATAAACAAGTTGTATTTACCCCTTCTTTTATATTACAAATGAATGTAAAAAGAATAGTCGATAAAATTTTAGGAGCAATAAACTATAATTTTTCAGATAAGGGGCATAATATGGAAAATTTAATCAATAATCTGCTTGAAAAAAGTAAATATTTAAAAGTAAATAAAAATAATATAAAATTCCAAGCTTATGATGGAAAAGAAGTTGAATTTGATTCACTCTCTATTTTTGAAAATAAACTTATAGTTATGGAGATGAAATGTAGAAATGCTCCATATAGCCCGAAGGAGAAAAATGATAAAACAGATATTCTTAATGAAGCAATAAATCAAGTAAAAAGAAGAGTAAAAGTAATTCAACATGATTGGAATCAAATAAAAAAAAGAGCATCTATTGAGTTAATGGCAAATCCTCCTGCTGAAAAAGATATAATAAAAATTGCATGTTTTAATTTTTTTGATTTTACTGGACAAGTAATTGATGATGTATACATAACTGATTATTCAGCTGTAACTAAATATTTTAATAAACCAATAGATTATGCGAAGATATTAAAAGATAATAGTATAGAAAAAATTCCTGTTAATAATATATGGAATGGAGGTTCTCCCACTGTAGTGAATTTTTTTAAGTTTCTTGAAATGCCAAGCATGTTAAAAGAATTTTATGAGAATATTAAATTTACTTATCGACCTATTATTAGAATACAAGAAAGTGATAAAAATCTTTGTATTATGGATTATTATTTAGAAGATAATCCATATAAAAAGTATTTTAAATTAGCAGTAGAAGAGAAAGAGAAAAAATCGAATACTAATCGCAATAAACAGAATACACAGCTAAAAAAGAGAAAAAGAAAACAAACAAGAAAAAGTAGAAAAGTGAATTGTAAATAGTGAATATGTATATTATATATATGCTAAATATATAAAGGGGTGGATTTCAAAGGCCGTGCTTCGCCACCACCATAAATCCACAGCGGTATTGGATAATCCAGTATCGTCCTTTTACTTTTATTGATTTAATTGATTGAAAAAACAGAATCATATGAAAGGGCATAGCTGTTGTTAGTTATATGAAGTTTTTGTTTTTCGAAATATTTAATAAATATAGTAATTTATCAAGAAGAGCAGATGAAATGGTGTTAATATTAGAAAACAACTTTAATATTTAGAATCAAATTCTAAGTATTAAAGTGGCTTTTTAGTATAGTTAAAAAGTTATTTTGCAATGGAGAATCTTTTACATAATAAGGAACAATAGATTAATACTTCTTAAGACTTATGATATTATTGAAACATAAATATATGTAATAATCTACAAAATAGAGTTAGGCATATATATTAAAAATTGTGAGCATTAGAAAAGCGAACAAATTTACCAATAGGGATAGATGCGGAGGAATAATTTTGAGTGAGCGAATACCGTGTATTACGGAAGGGTGCAAGGCAACTATTTTACAAATAACAGCTGATAGAACTGGTGGATATTGTATGCCATGTTATCAAAAAATGAAAAGAAAAGAACGTGAGGAATTTATCAAGAAAAATAGGAAAGACGTTAATTTATATGCTAATATAACTGACCCTGTTGAAATTTTGAAAATAATGCACAAGCCTAAGAAATGTAATCCTTTAGAAAATTACGTGAAATACGAAAAAAGTATTGAAGAAATGTATACTTTTCTTTGTAAAGAAGATATAGAAAAGATGAAGGATTATGCTATAAATCTAATTGAAAGTGAAAACATAGAGATGGCACAAGATATATTGTTATCAATTGTATGTTACACCAATACAGAAGTGGAAGAATGCTTAAAGGCTTTAATAAAGAAAAATGAGTGTTATCCTGACATAATATTTAAAGATGCTTCAAGTGATGTTAGGGATTATCTTATAGGACAAGTTATTGAAGAAGTAGATACTTTAAGTTTAAATCATGTGTTAAGATCTTTAGCTTGGATTGGCGATGAAAGGGTTGTAGATTTATTTTATCAATGGAGAAAGAATCCGCCTAAGTGGAGAAATAAACTTTATGTTCCACCAGAAGAATATTCTTTAGAGGCTGGATGGGAATTAACAGAAGAGGGAAAAAGAAGAGATTTATTTTTTGAAGATTGTTATGCTATTGAAAAGAAAAATCCTCTTGTAGATGAACCTGTATTATTTTTACAGACAGAAGATAAAAAATGTGAATGGTGCGGAGAAGGCTTAGTTAATTTAGTTAGTTTTGATTTAACTAACTCATTTTTTGAATTTATGAATTTGAATGGTAACAGATTAAATATAGCAACTTGTCCTATGTGTAATTGCTATGAACCTATATATACTGATATTGATACTAATGGAGCTACATATTTGAGTAAATTAAATATTAAACCACAATATTTATGTGATACAACTAATGAGGAAAATCCAATTTATAAAGCATCAATAAGTATGTCAAAGGTAAAGAGAAACTGTTATCATGCAGCAAGTGAGTTTTTAGAAACAACATTTTCTCAAATCGGAGGATATCCTACTTGGATACAAGATGCAGAATACCCAAAGTGTCCAAAATGTTCAAAACATATGAAGTTTATTGCACAAATTGATTGGGCTGATATTGAGGAATATGGTGAAGGTATATATTATGCTTTTATCTGTGAAGAATGCAATATAGCTGCTACACATTATCAACAAACTTAGGAGTTGAACAGGTAAATTTATTTAAAATATAGAATGAAAATGTGAAATGATAAGTTTAGAGGACTAACATGCTAAATAGATTTTGGAGGAAAGAAAAATGAAAAAAGAAATTATATATTTGAAAGGCGATGCTACTACTCCAAGTATAGACGGAAATAAAATAATTGCCCATATTTGCAATGATATTGGTGCATGGGGTAAAGGATTTGTATTAGCTCTTTCTAAAAGATGGAACAAACCTGAGAAGGAATATAGAAAGTGGTATAAAGATGATTCTAATTTTGAACTCGGAGAAGTTCAGTATGTACAAGTTTCAGAAGATATATATGTTGCTAATATGATAGGACAAAGAGATATAAAAAGAGGAAAATCAGGACCACCTATTAGATATGAAGCTGTTGATAAATGTCTAGAAAAAGTAGGAGAAAAAGCTGTAGAATTAAATGCCACTATACATATGCCTAGAATTGGATGTGGGCTTGCAGGTGGTAAATGGGAAGAAATTGAGAAATTAATAAATAAAAATATATGCTCTAGGGGTATAGATGTATATGTTTATGATATAAATTAAATTTATTATAAATAGTACAGTCTAGTGCATTTAGTTTAACAAATGATATTTTAAAAATGGGGATGATTAATTTGTATAGAAACATTAAATGGTTAGAGCCATGGAATTATTTATGTACCAAAGGAAATTTATTTGAGAAAGAACTATATAAGCAATTAGGGAAAAAACATATTTTATATAATAAAAAAGTATCAGTAATAGGAAGACGTTATGATTGTGATGATTTTCTATTTGAAATTGATGCTATAGATTTTAAATTTGCAGTAGTGCATTTAACATTTTCCGGTAAAGAAGAAAGTGAAGCATATCCTAAAACTAAAGTATATAAAGATTTGAATGATTGGATTAATAGATGTATGGTACCAGATTATAACGAATTTAAATAGTTAACCAAAGCTGAAAGAAAGTGATTATAAATATGATTAAAAAAGTTTTAGAAAGAATAACCAACTATAATAAAAGAAAATCAGTAAAGGTAGATGACTCAATAGATTTTGAGAAAATTAACATAAGGGAAGAGAGAATATTCAGAGGCTTATTAGCTAATGATTTAACATTATTAGCTATTCCAGATGTATTTAAGTTATTGCTTAGTAATAATGAAAAAATGGAGTTGCAGGTTGCAGAAATTCTCAATAATTTTGTTAGGACATTAAGTTTTAGTCAGTTAGTTAAGATGGATACAATATTTAGGGAAAGGACTTCCTTTGAATGGTATTATGATTGGAATAATAAAAATCCTAATGATCTGATTCATCCTTTAATGTCACAAGA
Organism: Clostridium sp. CTA-19; assembly: GCF_054767855.1. Lineage (NCBI taxonomy): Bacteria > Bacillati > Bacillota > Clostridia > Eubacteriales > Clostridiaceae > Clostridium > Clostridium sp. CTA-19. The sequence goes on from NZ_BAAABH010000011.1 coordinate 28,110, forward strand.
GGAGAAGATTACAATATTAGGGTTAAGTAGTTTTCATCCAAATGGATATTTTAGAGAGAAGGCAATACTTGCTCTTTCGAATATAAAAACAGGAAATGAAATACCATACATCTTAATTAGGCTTAATGATTGGGTAAGTCAAGTTAGAGACACTTCAAAAGAACAACTAGAAAGATACATAACTTTAGAATACATTACGGATTTTGTAGATAATTTACCTTTAGTATTAAGATTAAGGGAATGTTCAAGGGATGAACATAGTCATATTATAGATAAAATTATTTCAATAATGACTACTAAAGAAGGTTCTGAAAAATTAATATGTGGACTTCAATCAACGGATTCAAAAATGAGGTTAGCTTGTTATAAGATAATCCTTGAAAGAAAAGTTATAGACAATAAAAGTATTATAAAATATTTAATAAAGGATAGTGATCCTTACAATAGGTTATTTGTACTTAGAAATATAAAAAATGAAATAACAGGTGAGGAATTTATTTATATTTCACAGTTATTGATTAATGATAAGCATTCACAAATCAGAATTATTGGACTTGAACTATTATATTATTTTGCACCTAAAGAAGCTATAAATATGTTAGAAAAGAGTTTATTTGATAACAATCAAGCAGTTAGAGAGTTATCACGATACTTGCTTTCAAAAAATAAAAAATATGATTTTGCAGCAATATACCATGATGGAATAGAGAAAAATGATAAATTATATTCTAGTATTTGTGGACTTGGAGAAACAGGTAATAAAAATGATTCAAAGTTTATTGCTAAGTTTATAGATTCGGATATCACTAAAATAGTAAAGGCATCAATTATTTCTTTAGCAGGATTAAATATGGAAGAGTATAAAGAGAAAATTCTTTTGTTTTTAAACCATAAAAGAGCAGGTATATCTAAGACTGCAAGAAAGGTTTTAGGCAAAGCGATTAATGCTAATGATATAGATAATATATATAAAATCTTTAAAGAGGATACATATTACTATGGAAAAGTTAATTCTGCCATTCTTTTATGTTCATTAAGTAAATGGAACTCTATAAGATATATTTTAGAATTATGTAATGATAAAGAAAAAGAAATTTCAATGCTTGGGCAAAGAACACTTGAAAGGTGGAAATTGAAATATAATCAATCCTTTATAGCTCCTAGTAATATTCAAATAAAGGAGTTAAGGGAAGCTTTAGAGTGTTTTGGAAAGTCAATCAAAGATAGTGATAGGTATTTCATTGAATCCTGTATAAGAGATTTTAATAAGTAGAATATACTATTTAAGAGAATGTAAAAACCATCTTGATGTTTAAAACTGAATTTTAAGCATTAAGGTGGTTTTTTATATAAATTCTATAACTTCATTTTTCTAAATGCTAAAGGCGTTTTTTTATGTACATTTTTAAACATTTTTACAAAGTTTCCGCTATAATTATATCCAACCATTTTAGATATTTCATCAATACTTAATTCTGTTGTACATAGCAAGTTTTCTGCTGTAGTCATTCTAAGTGAATTAGTATATTGTCTAATTGACATATGATATTTTGCAGAGAATCCTGCCTTTAATTTTTGTTCATTTAAAAACACCATTTTGCTTAAGCTTTTTATTGTAGGTGGATTACATATTTCTTTTGTTAAGATATCATGGGCTTTTTGGATTGCATTTACATCTGATGCAGTTAGAGTAATAGATCTATTATTCCCTATTTTAATATCTCCATAATTAAGCTGATTAGTAAAAACATTTTCAGGTGAAGAAGATATCTCATTATAAAGTAACGCTATTGATTCTAAAATTTTGCTTTCTAAGTATAATGAAGTCAATGTATTAGATTCAGCTAGACTTCTTAATTTTTGAATAATAGAAGCTACTTCAAGAGGTAGATAATTATAGGTATAGTTGTTAATGAATTTATCAAAAACTATAGATTCTGGAAAGTTTGAATGTATTATTTCTTCAAAGTATTTTTTATAAATTGTTATTTCTGCACCATGAAAGTGTTGACCTTTTTTCCAATGTTGCTTTCCTTTTATGTTTTTTTCAGATACAAAAAATGAGGATGGACTAAAAGAAGATACTGGATTATTTTCAATTTTAAATTTAGTTTCGCCACTATAAACAGTTCCAAACCGTAATATTTCTTCATTATGTTCAAAAACAAGAGAAAAACTTTCTGGAATTGTATAGTCGCCAATTCCAAATTCATAATACTTATCTCTACTATATTTAATAAAATATCCTAGTTCAGGTCTATTTTCATTTTTATATATTGTGTAGTTTTCATTTGGATAGGGTGTAAAGGTCATTTTATTTAAAACTTTATTTTGAAATTCCTTTGTTGTTTTGCAAATCATAGTATATACCTCATTTTTATAAATTTTATGCTTAGTTTTGGACATAATATTTTTTAATATAAGTTTTTGCTATCTAAATAATAATTATTAGAATAGATGATAAAATTATTAAATTAGATGCAAGGATTGAAATGAGAATGAAACTCATATACAATAAGTTCAGATAAATCGTAACACAAAAAGTAGATAGGAAGCAATACTAAGGAGGAATATTATGAAGTTTAATTTTTTAAAGAGTACAATAATTATCTGCATAACGACTATATTTTTAGTGGGATGCGGAACAAATAAAGAGGTAAAAGAAGAGAACGGAGCAAAAAATACTGTAACGGTTACAGATGTAAGAGGAGAAGTTGAAATACCAGCAAATCCTGAAAAAATAGTAGATTTAAGTGGTAATAGCGATATTTTATCAATTTTAGGTTATAAAGTTATAGGAACTGCAAATAGTGATGCTTATGATTACACTAAGTTTCCTTCATATTTAGAGGATACATTAAAAGGTGCAGAGATTTTAGGATATAGCATGCAAGATACTATGGATATAGAAGGGGTTATGAATTTAGAACCAGATTTAATAGTTATATCAACAGTTCAAGAAAAAATGTATGACCAATTAAATAAAATTGCACCAACAGTTATGATTCAATTAGATGCATTAGACTGGAAAGCAGATCTTAAATCTTTTTCAAAGGTATTTAATAAAGAGGATAAAGCAGATAAATGGCTAGCAGATTATGAAGCTAAGGCTAAAAAGGCTGGCGATAAAGTTAAAGGAGAATTTGGAGAAGATAAAACATACCTTTCATTTTTGGCAAGTGGAGGACAATTTTTTATATTTGATGGAGCTGGTTTTGGTAGCGTGTTATATGAAGATATGGGTCTTAAAAAACCAGAAGGAATGCCAAAGCAAGGTGATATAAGCCTTCCAGTTGTAACTTATGAAGGATTAGCATCAATTAAAACTGATTACATATTTTTAATGGCAACAAAAGAAGATTTAGCACAATTAGAAAGTAATGCAATTTGGAATAGTTTACCTGCAGTTAAGAATGGTAATGTTATTGTATTAGAAGCATCACCTTATTTTAATCAAGGGTACAGCTCAATTGGAAGAGATATATTAGTAGATGAAATAGGTGAGATGTTAAATGAAACTAAGTAATAAACGTACAATAGTTTTTCTGTTTTGTAGTTTGTTACTTCTAATAGTGGGACTGATTCTAGCTGTAAAGCTAGGATCTGTCCATATTACTTTTAAGGATATTTGGAATAGCATTTTTAATTATAATAAAACTTTAGAACTTATGTTAGTTAGAGATGTACGTATTCCAAGGGCACTTTCTGTTTTATTAACAGGAGGAATTTTAGGAGTAACAGGTGCAATGGTTCAAGGTGTTACAAGAAATCCAATAGCAGAACCGTCTATATTAGGGGTGAGCCAAGGAGCAACTTTAATAATAGCAATTTTTTATGCAGTAGGAGTTACAATAAACACTAAAAATGTAATGATAGCTTCTTTTATAGGAGCACTTATAACTGGAATTATAGTTTTAGCATTTATATCAAAAAAGGCAAATAATAATTCTATTACAAAGATACTTTTAGCAGGAACAGCTATGAGTACATTTTTCATTTCTTTAACTACAATAATTGGATTATTAACAAATCAATCTCAAATGATAGCCTTTTGGGTATCTGGAGGTTTTAGAAATGCCACTTGGGCAGATTTTAAATTAGTATTTATATTTGCAATTATAGGACTTGTTATAGCAATTTTATTATCATCAAAAATAAATATATTAAATTTAGGAGATGATGTTGCCATTGGGCTTGGGCAAAATCCACAAAAAATAAGATTTAAAACTCTTATGGTAGTGATACCAATGATTGCAGCAGCAGTTACAGTTGGTAAAAATATAGCATTTGTTGGACTTATAGTTCCACAAATAGTTAGAAAGTTATTAGGAGAAGACTATAGAAGAAATATACCATGTTCATTTTTATTTGGAGCAGTTCTTTTAACTTATGCAGACATTGCAGCAAGAATGTTATTTAATCCTTATGAAACACCAATTGGAGTATTTACAGTACTGATAGGAGTACCATTTTTTATTTCAGTAGCTAGAAAGGAGAGAGGATAATGGATAAAAAACGATTTAAAGTAGTTTTGAGTATTCTAATAGTTTTATTGTCTATATCCTTTGTAGTTACATTATGTTGGGGTACATACAAAGTCTCTGCTATAGATGTTATAAACACATTTCTAGGCAATGGAACAAGAGCCCAAAATACAGCAATATTAGATATTAGACTCCCAAGAATTTTAGTTGGAGTTTTTGTGGCAATTGCATTATCAACAGCAGGAGCAATTCTTCAAACTATAACTAAAAACGATTTAGCAGATACAGGAATAATAGGTATAAATGCTGGTGCAGCAGTGGTGGCAGTATTATTTATTACATATCAAACTGGAAGTTATTATAGTGAACTTGGAGAGTTTTCAATATTTGTTCTGCCATTTATGGCAATATTGGGAGCAGGAATTACTGCTTTTGTAATATATATGATGTCTAGTAGAAATGGGATAAGACCAAAAAGACTTTTGTTAATAGGAATTGGACTAAATGCAGGACTAAATGCTTTTATAACTTTTATTACATTTAGAGGTGGAGTTGGAGATTATAATAGAATATTAGTTTGGACATCAGGAAGTCTTTGGGGTTCTGGATGGAACTATGCAAAAGTAGTTATTCCAATAGTATCAATAATGTTTATATTAGTTTTATTAAATCATAAAAAGTTAGATGTATTAAATCTTTCTGATGAACTTGCCATATCATTAGGTTTAAACTTAGAAAAGGAAAGAAAAAAGCTTTTAAGTTATGTAGTTATATTGGCAGGAACAGCAACAGCCTTTGCAGGAAATATTGGATTTTTAGGGCTTATATCACCACATATGGCAAGAAAGTTAGTTGGACCGTATCATAAAAATTTTCTTGTAGTGTCAGCTATGATAAGTGTAATAATAGTAATCTTGGCAGATGCAGTTTCAAGAAATTTATTTTCTCCAATTGAGATTCCAGTGGGAATAACAGTATCAATACTTGGAGTACCATATTTTATTTATTTAATGATGAAGGAGAAATAATTATGGAAGCTATTAGCGTAAAAAATTTATCAGTGGCATATGAAAATAATACTATAATTGAAAATATGAATTTGGACATACCTAAAGGAAAAATCAGCATAATTATTGGAGCAAATGGTTGTGGAAAATCAACATTACTTAAAATTATAGCAAGAATTAATAAGCCTAAAAACGGTGATATTTTTATAAATAATAGAAATATAAAAAGCATAAAAGAAAAGGATATAGCTAAAGAAGTTGCTTTTCTACCACAGGGACCAAGTTGCCCAAGTGGACTTACAGTAAGGGAACTTGTTGCTTATGGAAGGTTTCCACATCAAAAGATTATAGGTGGCCTTAATAACCATGATAAAGAAATAATTGATTGGGCAATAAAGGAAACTGTTCTTAGTGAATTTGCAGATAGAGAAATTGAAAATTTATCTGGTGGACAAAGACAAAGAGCTTGGATTGCTATGGCATTAGCTCAAGAAACAGAGATTATAATGCTTGATGAGCCTACAACTTATTTAGATATGTCATATCAGTTAGAAGTGCTAGAAGTGCTTCAAAAACTTAACCAAGAAAAGAACATAACAGTGGTTATAGTTCTTCATGAGCTTAATAATGCTTGTAGATTTGCAGATAATATAATTGGTCTTAAAAAAGGAAAAATTGTTTGTAAGGGAAAGCCTATAGATGTAATTAATAATAGTACTTTAAAAGAGATATATGGAATAAATGCTAATATTAAAGAAAGTGAAAATGGTCAGTATCCAGTATGCATGGAGTATGAGCTTTTTAGGTAGGGTAGATGAAAAATAAAAACTTTATAATAATAGTGATTGGGCAGGTTATTTCCCTATTTGGAAATGCCATTCAAAGGTTTAGTATGTCTTTATATTTACTAGAGTTTACAGGTAGTGCAGCTGTTTTTGCTAACATATTAGCAATATCAACAATACCTTATGTTTTATTTGCACCAATAGCAGGAAGGCTTTCAGACAATGTAAATAAAAAAAAGATAATGGTATATTTAGATTTCTTTTGCTTTGCAATAATTGGATGTTATGCTTTTGTGTTGCTAAGTGGAAGAGATAATGAATTGATAGTTGCTATAGTTATGTTTATGCTATCAGTGTGCTCCACATTATATGGGCCAGCTACAGTATCTTCAATTCCACAAATAGTAGAGAAAGATGAACTTACTTCAGCCAATGGAATAATAAATCAAGTAGGATCAATTGTAAACTTTGTAGGCCCAATATTTGCAGGGATTTTTTATGGAATATTAGGTATAAAAATAATAGTAATAATAAATGCAATAAGTTTTTTTATATCAGCAATAATGGAGCTATTCCTAGACATTCCAGATGTATGTAAACATGAAGATATACAATATAATAAAAATAATAAGTTATTATCAATGGAATTTATAAAACAATCTTTTTTAGATATGAAAAATACTTTTATTTACTTGAAAAAAGAAAAGAAAATCATATTAGGAATTATAGTTTCTTATGCCTTTTGCAATATATTTTTAGTACCGATAATATCAATAATTGCACCATATTTTATAAACATATTACTAGGACTTTCTTCTAAGGTTTATGGAATGGTAGAAGGAGTATGTGTGTTAGGTATGATATTTGGGGGCCTTTTAATAAGCATGAAACCTAAAATGTTCTCAATGAAAAAATTACATTATACATATTTACCTATGATAGTAGGTGTAATTTTAATGTCTACCATAGGATTTATAAAAGCAAATAATTATATTTTCGTAGGAATCTTTGCAATTGGTGGTATGGCAATAATGCTATCATTAACATTATCAAATGTATTAACTTTAACATTCATGCAAAAAGAATTACCAGTATACATGTTAGGGAGTGTATCAGCATTTTCAACAGCAGTAGCCACAATAAGTGTTGCACCAGGACAATTATTATTTGGACAAGTTATAGAAAGTGGAGTGCCAATAGGAATAATTTTACTAGTAATAGCAATGTTAAATGTTGCACTTATATTATTTATTAAGTGGAATGTTAGGAATTTAGAATAAATTTATATGAAGAATAGATGATAAGTAGGAGATACTTTTAAAGACTCATGACGATATTAAATAGTTTAATATCGTCATTTTATGTTTATTTAAGTAATAAATATAAAACATTTAAAGGTTTTAGGAAGATTACAATAAAATTAATTACATGAATATATTGACAGTAGACAAATGCCGTATTATACTAAATATACAAGGTAGACAAGTGTCGCAATACATTTTAAACATTAAGTAGACAAGTGTCGTAAAGAGGAGAGTGTTAAAGTTGAAAAAGATTCCTAGAACAGAGCTACAAGTTATGAAGTTTATATGGGCTCAAGAAGTTTGTAGAGTTGCTTCTGTAGATATTACAAAATTTATGAGTGAAAAATATGATTGGTCAAAAGGAACTACATCTAAGACTCTTAGTAGACTAGTTGAAAAAGAATTTTTAAAGCAAGAAAAAGAGGGTAGACAAACATTTTATTTACCATTAATTAATAGGGAAGAGTATTTAAAATTTGAAACTAAAGATTTTTTTAGTTTTATGCATAATAACTCTTTATCAAGTATTATATCAGCTCTGGATGATTCTAAGGATATATCAGAAGGAGATATTAAAGATTTAGAAGAGTGGATAAAAAATAGGTGATGCTATGAACTATTTAATGTTTGAACTTTTAAAAACAAGTATATGTATTAGTATACCAATTATATTGATAGCCTTATTAAAAAATAAAATTTTATGTAAGTATACTCATAAGTTAAACTATATAATCTGTATTTTGATAACTATAAGAATGCTTTTTATATCAAGTATAGTAATATATTTGCCTTTTGAAAATAATATTATTTTAGAAAGTGTACATTCTATAAAAAAGTCAGGAACTAATAATATAGTAAATTACATTAAAATAATATTTTGTATTTGGCTATTTGGAGTTATATATATTGTTATAAAAAATATTTGTAAACAAATTTTATTTTATAAGAAAATACAAAATATAAATCACATAGTTACTGATACTAAGACAATTAAAATCTTAGAAGAAGAAAAGAAGGCTTTAAATATTAGAAAATATATTAATATATCTAAAGTAGATGGACTTTCTTCTCCTGCTTTGATAGGTATTATAAAAAATAAAATAATAATACCTAATAATGATTATGACAAAGAACAATTAAAGTGGATATTTAGACATGAATTAATTCACTTTAAAAGAAAAGATAATTTATTAAAGTTAATTTTAATGATTGCTAGTGCTATACATTGGTTTAATCCATTAGTTAAGATATTAAAAGTATACTTTGGTGAGCAATGTGAATTGTCTTGTGATGAAAAAGTAATTAAAAGATTTAGCAAAGATGAAATAAAGGAATATGCGTTTGTCTTAGTAAATACATTAAGATATAGAAATACTCTTAAAACTACAATGTTTTCATCTCAGTTCAATACAAATGGGGTTGACATTATTAAAGGTAGAGTTGAGTCAATGTTAAGTTGTAAAAAGAGAAAAAAAGGAACTTTCATTGTAGTATTTTTATTATTTATTTCAGCATTATCAGTAATTTCATTTAATAATACGATTGTAGTTCAAGCAGGTGAAACTTCATTATATAGTAATGAATCTATGAATAATGGAAACGTTATAAATCTTTGTGGAAATACTATAAATCTTTATGAAGATAGAGAATATGAGAATTTGACTCAAGAAGAAAAGCAGTTAGGGCTAGTCCTTTTTAAAACTGGCAAATATAGCAGTGTAACAATTGGATCGAATTTTTCATTAGCATATGCATTATTGCCAAGTTCATAGCTCGTTATAATATTAAAACAATACAGATACTAAATAGCTTAAATAGTTATTTAGTATCTATAAAGGAGGAGTAAAATGGAATTAAAGATTGAAAATTTATATAAATCATATAGAAATAAAGAAGCATTAAAAAATATAAACATTACAATGGAGTCAGGTACTTATGGATTACTTGGAGAAAATGGAGCAGGTAAGAGTACTCTTATGAGAATTTTAACTACTGTTGATTTTCAAACTAAAGGAAAGATAACCTTTGATGGTGAGGATATAATAAATTTAGATGAAAAGTATAGAGATATTATAGGTTATATGCCACAAGATTATAATGTATTTCCAAGTTTTACAGCAAAGGATTTTTTAGAATATATGGGTGCATTAAAAGGTATTCCCAAATGTGAGTTAGATAAAAAAATTCTAGAGGTTTTGAAATTTGTAAACTTAGAACATGTAGCAGATAAAAAAGTGAAGTCTTTTTCAGGTGGTATGAAAAGAAGGATAGGTATAGCACAAGCAATACTTAATGACCCTAAGATATTAATACTGGATGAGCCAACAGCAGGACTTGATCCAAAAGAAAGGATAAGGTTTTCAAATATAATAAGTTCAATGTCAAAAGATAAGATAGTTATATTATCAACGCATATTTTATCTGATATAGAAGCAATTGCAAATGATTTGATAATAATAAAAAGTGGGGAATTAGTAGAAGCTGATAATATTGATAACTTAGTAGAAAAAATAAGAGGAAAAGTTTGGGAAACTATCGTTAATCAAGATGTATTTAATAAAATAAGCCAAGATAGAAAAGTGATTCACAGAAAACAAGAAAAACAAAACATACGTGTAAGATATGTAGGTGAGAAATATGAAGGTGTTACAAGTAAACCATTAGAACCAAGCTTAGAAGATTATTATGTATCTACATGCCTTTAGATAGAATTATAATAATTTAAATGTAAAGGTAAGTATATTTTAAAACCATTATAATAACTATATTAGTTAAAAAATTAACAAAGTGAGGGGATTTAAAATGAAAAGAAGAAAAAGTTTAATGATAATTGGAGCTATATTAATGAGTTTGACATTTTCTGTAGGTTGTAGTTCACGAAGTACTGGTATAAGCAGCTCACGAAGTAATGATGTAAATAATATAGATGGAGATGCTATAGATAGACTTCCAGAAGAACAAAAGGATACAGCAATTGATAAGGATCTTTCAAGAAGAAGAAAGGCAAGAAAAGAAAGTATTCAAGAGACTCCTGAAGGTACATTATCTATTGGAGAGCCATGTATTAATGTACCAGGTCAAAGTAAAAATATGCCTGATTTTAGCAATGAAAGTTATGAGAAAATGGAAGAACTTTCACGTATTGCTAATAATTACATTGAAAATGAATTAAAAATTCCTGAAAAGCCAGTATATATACATAATGTATCACAGTGTATGGATCCAAGAATGAATGCAATTTACGATGATGAAGATAAAGGAGTAGCTAGTGGCTATGATAATGAAAATATATATATTGAAGAATATGAAACAGAAAAAGAGGATGTATATAGTTATTTAATTTTAGTAAGAGAGTCAAAGGATAGTACATGGAAAGTAATACATCATGGAAACAGTTATAAAGAGTAGGTGTTAAAAATATGAAAGAATTAGTAAAATATGAATTTAAAAAGATATGGACTCAACTCACCATAGTATCTGTAGTATTACTTGTTATAATATCTACAATTAATGTCTTTATAATTTTATTTAATTCTGAGGCTATTACTAGTGAAGGTAAAGAAGTTAATGGGTTAAAATCTTGTAGAGCAATAAGAAATGAATCAAAAGATATACAAGGAGTAATGAATCAAGAGTATTTAGATAATTTAGTTAAAAATTTCAATTCAAGTAAAGAAAAACAAAAGGCTGGGGAATTGCTTGGAGCATATTCTACAAAATATAATTATACAAATCAAATTATAAACTTTGCTAATTATGGTTCGAAGGCGTCTAATCTTAACAAGGGACTAGACTTTGACTTTATAAAATCGGAAAAAAAGTTTTATAATCAGTATAAAAAATCTGTAAGTGATACTATAAAAGAATACAATCAGCGTGATAATTGGTTTAAATACACAGATAACCATATGAATAATATAAATGAAAAAATAAATAAATTAAAAATTCCTTTCAAGGTGGATTATAATGGAGGATTAAGTTATTTTGTATGGCAATATGGAACACAATACTATCTTGTTCTTATAGTAATAGGGTTTGCTTTAAGTTCATTATTTTCAAAGAATAGCAATAATGGAATAGATGAGCTTACACTATCTTCTAAGTTTGGAAGAAAGAAAAATATGAATGCAAGAATCATAGCAGGAAATATATTTTCAGTAATAATTTACGCTATATTTATAGGAACACTTTTAATAGAAATTGGAGTTGGAGCTTCTTTACATGGATGGAGTACATCTATACAAACTATATGGTTCACTTGTTTATATAATATAAGTGTAGGTACAGGTATAGTAATTATGATTTTACAAGGATTATTAGGGGTATTAATAGTTGCAAATTTAATTATGCTAATATCATTGAAAGTTAAATATTCAAAATTAACAACGTTTATATCTGTATTTAGTATATGGGCACTTCTAAAATTAGCGAATACAACTAATCCATTACAATTACAACTTAATCCTATTTATTTCGCTAAACATATTAGTTTTTTTAAAGAGTTTGATATTTGTTATTTTATAGGAAATATAATGATACCATATTCATTAGCATTTATAGCTATAGCATTTATTTACATGTTAGTAATTAGAATTTTAACAGTGAGACAGTATAAGAGATATAAGTTAAATTAACTATTCATTAAAATAAGCTGTCAACTATTGATATGATGTTAATCTTAAATTTTCTCATTTGATAAATGAATAAGTTTAAAATTCAATTTAGAACCCTATAGTAACAGCATATTAAAAATAAAAATTAGGTGGTTAAATTAAATGAAAGAAATTATAAGAGTTGAAAGAAAAAGAATATTAAGCTTGAGAAACTTTCTTATACTCTCTGCAGCTATTTTAATATTTTCTATCTTTAGTAGTATAATGTCTCTAAATAATTACAATGTATACGATTCACAAGGAAATATTATAATGTCTAGTAAAGATAATTTAAAAGAATCAAAACTAGATAAACATAAAATATTATTAGATGAAAAGGCTATAAAAGATGTTGTAGAGAGCAAAGATAAAAGTAAGTATTTATACAATTCAAATTTATTTATACTTGTTGCTTCGAATTATGAAAAAAAAATAGAAGAACTTACAAGTGATGATATAAAAAATTTTTACAATCAGAGAATAGTAAATGTAAAAAAAAATATAGGTGGAGCAGGTTATATAGAAGATATAGATAAGTTAGCTTCCGAGGGTGAAAAACTTAATACACCTTTAAGACTAGGATATGCAGAGGGGTGGAAGAACTTAAATAATGATATGGTAGACTTCGTTACAGTTGTTATAGTTGTTATACCCTTTATTATTTTACCTGTATTTGCAAAGGACCCAAAGACGAGAATGAGACAACTATACATTGCAACTAAACATGGAAAGAAAACTTTAGCTAAAATTAAAATAATAACAGGATTTGAAGTAGGTGCTATGATTTATATTACAGCTGTATTAATTTTTTCACTTTCAAAACTATTAATACTTGGATTTAAAGGGGCTAGTTTACCTATTCAAAGTAGTGTAAGTTATTTGTTTTGTCCTTACAATTTAACATACTTACAGCAGTATTTATTGAATGTAACAATAGGATTTATGGCAATGTTAATTATGGTATCTACAACACTTCTATTTACAAGTATAGTAGATCAGATTTTATCAGGAGCATTATTTGTAACATTTTTTTGTGCAATAATGACTATGCTACCTAAAAATAATTTTGAGATTAATCATTATCTCAAGGTATTCTTACCGTACCATATGATTAATTTTAATAAGTATTATATTCACCCTGAGATTTACAATATAGCAGGTAAAGTTATACCTACTTATGTATTAGTCATTTTGATATCTTTGTTAGTTTTTATAATATCAACTATTTCTACAATGGCTATATCAAATATGAAGCTATCAAGTAAGTTAAAGTAGTAACAAAACTACTAAATTATAATTAATTTTAATTTTTAATCTAATTTTAATCTTTCTTATATTTTAGATTAATCTTCTAAACGTATTATATAACCATGATGAATGATTAATAAATACACGGAGGTAAGTCAAATGGAAAAAAACGAAATGATTGAAATTATAATTAAAAAGGCTAATGTAACTCGTGAAGAGGCGATAGAAGCATTAGAAAAATGTAACTGGGATGTTATAGATTCTATTATATATTTAGAGAAAAACGGAAAAATAAAAAGCAATACAATTGAAAATGCTACAATAATTGAAGTTAAGGAAGAAGAGCAAGAAGAGCACAGAGAAGATAAAAAGAAAAATAGAAAAAAACATGAAGAAAGATATGGTGGAATTGGAGAGGTTGTTGGTAGAGTGTTTAAGTTTATAAGTAAATTTATAAAAAAAGGAAATGAGAACTGTTTTGAGGTAAAAAAAGAAAATGAAAAACCAATAAGAATATCATTAACAATATCAATACTTTTACTAATATTCTTATCTGTACCAACTATAATATTATTACTAATCGGATTGTTCTGTGGATATAAATATTCATTGTCTGGTGCTCATAATAATTATAATGGTGTAAATAATGTTTTTGAAAAAGCATCAGAGTCAGCAGATAATATTAAAAATGACTTTAAAAAAGGTTATGCAAAATAATATATTATAGTAAAGAGATTTTGAATATTTTCAAAGTCTCTTTATTTTTAGGATTATATAAAATTAAATGGTATAATTTAATATCTAAGGATATAATTATATAGGGAAACAATCTCTAACTTAAATTTATACATCAAATTTTTGTTATCAGTAACTGTTCACTCTTAACTTTTAACTAAAATAATCTGTTAGTTATTGATAAAATATTAATTTGAGTTTTATCATTTGATAAATGAATAAGTTGAAAATTTAATTTGGAACCCTATAATAAACAATTGTATTTGTGCCATAGATATGGAGGTTATTTATGGATAAACTTAAATTAATAGATAAATTGAGGGAAAAAACAAATGTAAGCTATGAAGAAGCTAAAATAGCTTTAGAAAATAGTGGTTGGGATATTTTAGATGCATTATTATATTTGGAAGAGAAGGGAAGGGTAAAAAGACCTTCTGTAAATATATTTTATACTAATGAAACAAGGTATAGTGAAAAAAAGGAAGAGAATAAGAAAAACAAAGAAAATAGATATGAATCAAATAATAATTTCCAAGGAATTTTTGAAGCTATATGTAAGTGTATAGATACATGCAATAATATTTTTTTACAAATAAAAAAGAAAGATAGGATATTTTTAAAGATACCACTTACTGTAATTATTATTCTTTTATTTTTTGCTTTTTGGATGATTATACCTTTAACAATTATTTTATTATTTTTAGACATAGAGTTATATATATATTCAAAAACTATTAATGCAGATAAAGCTAATAGGATATTGAAGAATATTTCAGATAATGTAAAAATTATAAAAGAAAAATTTAAAAAGGCGGATAGAAATGGTTAAGATTTTAATAGTTGAAGATGAAGAGAAATTATCAAGGTTTATTGAGCTTGAGTTAAGACACGAAGGTTATGAGGTAATAAAAGCTAATAATGGCAGAACAGGTCTTGAAATTGCAGAAAAAGGTGAAGTGGATTTAATTCTCCTTGATATAATGCTTCCAGAAATAAATGGTCTTGAAGTATTAAGAAGGATTAGAAGAACTTCTGATATTCCCATTATAATGCTTACTGCAAGGGATGCAGTTATGGATAAGGTATCAGGACTTGATGCAGGAGCAGATGATTATATAACTAAACCATTTGCAATAGAAGAATTACTTGCGAGGATAAGAACAGCACTTAAAAAAAGAATAGTAACAGTGAAAAAGGATGAAGATATAATAAGGTGTGGTCTACTATCATTAGATAAAATGAGACATAAAGTAATGTATGGTGAAAATGAGATAGAACTAACCAATAGAGAGTTTAATTTATTACAAATATTATTGGAAAACAAGAATATAGTGTTAACTAGAAATATACTTATGGAAAAGTTATGTGGTTATGATTATCTTGGAGAAACTAATGTTATTGATGTTTATATAAGATTTTTGAGAACAAAAATAGATGATGCTTTTAACATTAAAATAATAACTACAGTTCGCGGTGTGGGATACGTAATTAAAGATGAGTAGAAAAAATAAGACAAAAAATGTTATATCTATTGCAATAAAATTAAACTCTGTTTTTGTAAGAAATTTATTTTTAAAGTTTCTTATTATTGATATATGTATAATCGCTGGATTTATTGGAGTTTGGTGCATTGAAAATGAAATTAATTTTTATGGCGAGATTGTAAGAAATGCTCAAAGGTCATTTGAATTTTATCCTATAGAAACAGCAACTTATAAAGTTATTTGGGATAATGGAAAAGTCATGATAAAAGAGGCTAGTACTTTTTTAAACCTTCTTATAAGAGTAATTAGTACTATTGGGATTGTAGAAGGAGTTATGTTATTAACACAAATGATATTTGGTACTGCAAAAAATAGAAGGATTTTAAAACCACTTAATGAAATAGCAGAAGCTGCTAGTAGACTTAGTGATATGGCTTTTGATGAGCAAAAATTTCATAGTCTTGAGGATGCTATATCTAAGATAAGTCCTACTATATCTGATGAAAGAATTCATATTGGCGATAGTGAACTTCAAGGTTTAGAAGAAGCAATCAATAATTTATTAGATAGAATGAGGGATTCTTATAGGCAACAAGCACGATTTGTTTCAGATGCATCTCATGAACTTAGAACTCCTATATCTGTAATTCAAGGGTATGCTAATATGTTAGATCGTTGGGGTAAAGATGATGAAGAAGTATTAGAAGAATCTATTGTAGCTATAAAAAGTGAATCGGAAAATATGAAAAACTTAATAGAGCAGCTATTATTTTTAGCAAGAGGTATTAACGGTAAAACACAGCTTAATATAATAGAATTTTCACTTAATGATATGATGAAAGAGGTTTTAGAAGAATCTAAGATGATAGATAAAGAACATGCATATGAATATATATATTCATATAATGTAAGTGTTTATGGTGATATATCATTACTTAAACAAACAGCTAGGATATTAATAGAAAATGCAGCAAAGTATACAGATAAAGGCGAAGATATAATATTAAAAACGGGAAAAAATAATAAAGATGAACCGTATTTTTCTATTCAAGATAATGGAATAGGGATGGATGAAAATGATGTGTTACACATATTTGAACGGTTTTTTAGAGCTGATACTGCAAGAGTTAGAAAAGGTGGTACAGGGCTAGGTCTTTCAATTGCTAAATGGATTATTGATAGTCACAAAGGGTACTTTAGCGTTTTAAGCAGGAAAGAGATAGGTACAAGAATAACTGTATTTCTACCTAAAAGGTAGTAGGCTGTATCAAATAAAGAATAAATATAAAAAAGTATGCTAGTTGTGTAATATTAGCATACTTTTTTATTAAAAAATATATTAAACAGGATAAAAATTTGTTATTGTAGCTTTTAAAGTTCCTTTTCCACTGTTAGTATATACATGCTCATGTGATGCTAAAAAACTTATTGAATCATTAGGAGTTAGTTTATAATTAGCACCATTTATTTCTAAAGTTAATTCACCTTCTAACACCATTATATATTCCTCTGATTTTTCAGAGTGACCTACAGATTTATAAGTACAATTTTCATCTAGTTCAATTTGAAAAAGTTCAAAATTACGATAAGGTGTATTAGTGTAGTAACAATATACTCTATAATGTCCTTCCTCGCTAAGTTGAATATCAGTATCATTCTTTTTTATAATTTGAGTATCATGTTCTTTTTGCTCAAGTAATGAAGTATAAGGAACTTTTAATCCATTAGCTATTTTCCATAAAGTATTTATAGTAGGATTAGTATCTCCTTTTTCTATTTGAGATAACATAACTTTGCTTACATTGCATAAGCCAGCAAGTTGACTTAAACTTAAATTTCGTTCAGTTCTAAGATTTTTTAAGTTTTCTGCAATAATAAAATTTATATTCATTAAAGAAACCTCCAATAATCATATTGACAATTATAATTAACATAAGTAAAATAAAATAAACGTTAAATATATTTAACATTCGTAAAGTATTATATATCAAAGAGTTAAAAGAATCAACAAAAATTAAATATTGTATTTTAAATTTAAGAGGAGGAATTTATTATGATAACAAGAGAAGAAGCGTGGGAACTACTTACTAAATACAATAAAGAGGTATTTCATATTCAACATGCTTTAACAGTTGAAGGAACTATGAAATATTTTGCAAAAGAATTAGGGTATGAAGAAGAAGCGGACTTTTGGTCAATGGTTGGTTTACTTCATGATTTAGATTTTGAAATGTATCCAGAAAAGCATTGTAGTAAAACACAAGAGATTATGAGAGATTATGGTCTTGATGAAAAACTAATAAGAGCTGTAGCAAGTCACGGTTACGGTCTTTGTGCAGAAGAACAACCAAAACCAGAGCATGAGATGGAAAAAGTATTGTTTGCAGTAGATGAACTTACAGGATTAATAGGTGCAGCAGCAAGAATGCGTCCATCAAAAAGTGTTATGGATATGGAACTTTCAAGTCTTAAGAAAAAATTTAAGGATAAAAAATTTGCAGCAGGATGTTCACGTGATGTAATTAAACAAGGTGCAGAAATGCTTGGATGGGAACTAAATAAACTGCTTGAAGAAACAATTATGGCTATGCGCTTTTGTGAAGCTGATATTAATAAAAAAATGGCAGAATATATGAATAATTAATATATAATAAATAGTTATTAAAAGGGGCTATTGCAAAACTAACTGAGGTTAGAGGAGTGATATGCCCCATTTGTTACGGTGCTACACATTGAACGTATTACATATCTTTGATTAAAAGTTAAAAGTGCCCAGTTAGTACTAGTAACTTTTTTACTAGAAATGATGGACGTGCTTTTCTAGGACCGGCTTTGTTTGATATATAACTAAATATTATTTTATTAGTAAATTATAGT
Organism: Clostridium sp. CTA-19; assembly: GCF_054767855.1. Taxonomy (NCBI): domain Bacteria; kingdom Bacillati; phylum Bacillota; class Clostridia; order Eubacteriales; family Clostridiaceae; genus Clostridium; species Clostridium sp. CTA-19. The sequence continues at coordinate 46,686 of NZ_BAAABH010000011.1, forward strand.
ATATACTACGATATTTAGGTGCAAAATAAGAGAGAAGGTTTCAAAATAATTAATGAATAATACATTATAAATTAAACATTGATTTTTAAAATGTAAGGACGGTGAGCTAATGAAGAATATATATACAAAGCACTTAAAAACTGTATATATACTAATAGTATTTTTAGTGTTAGTAGCAGTTTCTTCTATAATAATTTTAGATGAAAATAATAAAGTGGAGCCAACTTTTGCTATGCAAAGTAATATTGTAAATAATATTATTCCTAAGCCTTTAAACTATGAAAGTGGTGAAGGAGCATTTACTCTTACAAAAAATAGTTCCATATATGTAAAAGGAAATACTGAAGAAGAAACAGAAGAAATTGTTAAAATTGCAGAGTTTTTAAAAGAAAAATTAAAACCTTCAACAGGTTTTGAGTTGAAAATTGTTAAGGGCAATAATGTTCCATCAGGAAGTATATATTTAACCACTGTAGGTGCAAATAAAGATAAGGGAAATGAAGGTTATGAAGTAATAACTACCCATGAAAACGTTAAAATTATAGGATACAAGCCAGAAGGTATTTTTAGAGGAGTTCAAACTCTAAGACAATTATTACCATCAGATATTGAAAAAAATACTGTAACTGCTGATGTAAAGTGGACTATTCCAGTTTCAACTATAAAGGATAAACCAGAGTATGAATATAGAGGTGTAATGATTGATGTAGCTAGACATTTTTTTACTGTTGATGAAATTAAGCGTCAAATAGATCTTGCAGCTCAATATAAAATAAATAAGGTACATTTACATCTTAGTGATGACCAAGGATGGCGTTTAGAAATTAAAAAATGGCCAGATTTGACTAATATAGGTGGAAGTACTCAAGTAGGAGGAGGACCAGGAGGGTATTACACTCAAGAACAATTTAAAGATTTAGTTAAGTATGCAGCAGAAAGATATATAGAAATAGTTCCTGAATTTGATATGCCAGGTCATACTAATGCAGCACTAGCTTCTTATGGATTTTTAAATAAAGATGGTCAAAAGAAACCTTTATATACAGATACAAAAGTAGGATTTAGTTCATTAATGACTGATGATGAAAAAACATATGAGTTTATTGAGGATATAATAAGAGAAGTTTCTGAAATATCACCTTCTAAGTATATACATATAGGAGGAGATGAAGCGGATAGTACTAAAAAAGAAGATTATGATTATTTTGTAGGAAGAGTATCTAAGATAGTTGAAAAGTATGGAAAAACCGCAATAGGATGGGATCCAATTGATACATCATCAAAGATAAACTCAAGTGTGATATTACAAAATTGGAAAGATTCTAATGAAGCAGCTAGAGCAAAAAATATGAAAATGATTATTTCAATTGCAGAAAAAGCATATTTAGATATGAAGTATAACGAAAATACTCCATATGGATTAGATTGGGCAGGATATATTCCAGTTGAAACTGCATATAAATGGGATCCTACAGATTATGCTCCAAAAGAATTAGTTTTAGGTGTGGAAGCACCATTATGGACAGAAACAATCTTAAATACAGAAGCTATGGATTATATGATATATCCAAGATTATTAGGGTATTCTGAAATAGGGTGGACACCTAAAAATGCTAGAAATTGGGATGAGTATAAAAATCGATTGAAAAGTCAAGGGGAAAGAATGAAAAATCAAGGGATAAATTATTATAAAGATGAGAATATATGGACAGTAGAGAAAAAGTAAACTAAATAATTTTATAAAAAAGACAGGTTTTTATGGCCTGTCTTTTAATATTAAAAAACATTATTAAATTTTTTCTTCCCACCATCCAAAGGAAACCGTGCCTTTAGCAGGTTCATTTGGGTTTTCTAGATTTGATAAAAAAACAATAAATGAGCCGCCAGGTGGAAAAATAAACTTTCCATCTTCTTCAGCTACGATTGTAGTATCAGGCGGTGCTGTTCTAATATAGGCATTAACACCTTCAATAGGTTTGTCTATAACATCAGTTGCTTGAAGCAGATCTACTCTTGGACTAGGCAATGGACAAAGAGCTGTATTTGATGGGGTAACAAACTCTGATACATATGGTGAACCAGGTAGATTTGAATTAAACCATATTTGTACATTTATTGGATATTTACCTGAATTAGTAACTGTCCATACATAAACATGAAGATTAACCCCTGAACAACTAGGATTTATTAAACCTGCCCATGCATTAGTATTATTACCAAACTCTAGTTCATCTGAATGTCCTACAAAATACTTACCTTGAAGGGAAAGATATAAAGGATAAGGCATACTAGCAACTTGAGTTATTGGATTAGGCAGTAAAATAGAATTATTACAATTATTTATATATTTCATCACGTTTATAACTCCTATTAAAGTATTACAAGTAAATAGATTTTAAAATTATTTAAGTTTATAGTTGTATAGTGAGACATGTTCTGAATTACTTAGAATTTAACACTAAATTTTGTATAAAACTATTTTAAAGTTATTAAATAAACTTAAATTGGAACTTGTTTCTCTATATATACCTGTATATTTAGTATATGGGATAAATTTTATAAGGGTTACCACGAGAAACTTTAATTAAAATAATTTTAAGCTAGACAAAAGCTTAGTAAGTTGTATTTACTAAGCTTTTACCTAAGATTTTTTATTAATTAATTTTTTTCAATCCACCAGCTACAACCTGGTAAGTAACAGAGTTGCTTTTTGGAAGAGAAAACTGGTTTTCTTTATTAATTATTTCTAGTCTATTAGATGATTCTAAATGTGTAAGAGTGATTAAAGATCCTTCTTCAAGAGTCACTGTTTCACTATTTTTAGAATAGTTATTAATTCCAATAAAGTTCTTAGAATATACAGTTTCTTTTTTGCTATTTTCAATCAAAATTGAAGTATAAATGTCTGAAAAATAGCTATGAACAATACCATCTGATATGTTTATTGTTGCTTGTTTTTCAGTTAAATTCATATTCATTTCAGCAAAAGCTCTATCAGCATATCCTTTAAAAACTGTATTAAACTCATTACCATAATATATTGGATTAGATGGGACTGGAATTTCATCTTCTGAAGATTTAACTAATCCAGTATCAGTTATTTTATAAGTTATAGTTGTATCTTTATCTAATTCTAGCTTATTAATTGTATTAGTAATTATTAAGCGGTTATTTGGTTCTTTATGAGTTATTGTTAAATAATAGCCTGCTTTTAGAGAAATATCTTTTACAAGAGCATCATTTCCTTTATTACCAATAAAGTCTTTTGTATAAACATCATTTCCTTCAGAATCTTTAATTGCAACTGAAGTATAACTATCTGTAAAGTAAACATGGGGTTCACCTTTTTTTATATCAATATTAGCTTGATTAGATGCTAAATCTAAATTTAATTCTGCAAAAATCCAATCGCCTAAGCCTTTAAAAGTAATATTAAATTTTTCACCTAGGTAAGGATTTTTACTAGGGTTTGGTATATCACTTTCATTAATTGATTCTAATTTATTTTTCATAATTTTATATGAATTAACAGCATTTTTATCAAGTGATATATTTTTGGTATCATTATTTACAAAAAGTCTATTTGAATGTTCTCTATGCTTTATAGTGATATAATATCCTTCTTGTAAAGGTATATCTTCAACTAAGTTATTATTTGTTTCGCTTCCTATAAAATCTCTAGAGAAAATGCTTGAACCATTTTTGTCTTGAATTAATATAGATGCATAACTATCTTTAAAGTAATAGTGTGGCATTATATTTTCCACTGTAAGTTTACCATTTAAATTTTCTAAATCTAAATTAAGTTTGGCAAACAATCTATCACTATAACCTTTAAAATCAAATGAGAATGCAGAGCCTTCATTTTCGTTTTCGTTAGTTGTTGGATTCTCTTTTAAAAGCTCTTTATATTTAGTTAACATTTGTGTTTTTAGAGGTTCTGTTAAAGAGTTAATAGCTAGTTTTAACTCTATTTTTGATTCTGCACAATTACTTTGGCTCAGTAGTTTATTTTCATAAATTTTAGAAGCAAAAGTATCTATTGATGTAGCAAGTTCTTGATTTAGATTTTGACTTAAATTTTCATTCTTAAGTCCTTGGGAAGTAACTACTAAAGTATTAGTTTTATTATTAGTAAGTGTAGTTTTATTATTTTTGATTTTTAACCTTGAAGGTTCAGCATGATATAATCTTATTTTATAACCTTCTTTTAAAATTTGACTACTATGCTCTAAAGTTGTGTTTGTACCGTTCATTACTTTTGAGTAAGTAATATTTCCATTAGTATCTAAAATTTCGATTTTACCATATTGTTCATTAGGAAAATAGCTATGAGGGTCCTTAGAAGTTACCTCAATGTTTAAGTGTTGATTTTCTAAATCAACATGAGCACTAGCAAATTTATCATCGCCTAATCCTAAAAATTCAATTTCCTGATTAAGTAATACGCTTTTCGTACGTAATTTATAATTTAAAGTTACGTTATTATTAGATTCCTTAACTTTTAAATAATGAGTATCAAGTGTATAACATTTATTATTGGTATTTGTTGAATAAATTGTATAAATACCAATTGGAAGTTGACCTAATGAAATACTAGGTGATGTAATAGAAACTTTCTTTACTTCTTTTTCCCCATTCATTAAATAAATAGTTTGATTTTTTATTTGATTAAAGTCATCGATTTTAATGTTTAAAGTTACGTTTCCAGTTAAGCCAGTTCTAGCTAAATCATCTGTAGTCACTAATGATAAAGGAGTTTCTAAGTTTAATGCTTTTTGAATTTCAGAAACTTTGCTAGTAGGAACAACTTCATTTAAAATTGCAACAGGCTTATAATTTTGATAACGATTTAATTCTTTTTGCCAATCACTCATTTTACCCTTAAATGACTCAATAACTGGAGTAAAATCAAGTTTACTTATTTCTCCATAAGCTTTGCTAAGTAAATCAAATTGATTATAATCACTAATGTTAAATCCATTAGAGTTAGCTAATTTACGGTATTCTTGATTAAAATGAGTAAAACTATCATCTCCCGCTTTATTTTTTAAAAGTATAAAACCATAAAGTTGTTCTCTTAGGCCCCAAGTGTTAAAGGCTGATTGGCTTTTGTGTAACAAATTATCTATATTGCTATCAACAATGTTTTTTCTTCCATAATCATATAACCAACCATTACTATATATTCCTGAACCTAAATTTTTTTGCTGAAAACTATGGGCATAAATATTGTTCCATACTTCTCCTCTTGTAAAGTTATCTTGGTATCCATGACCAATCTCATGTAATGCACCCCAACCTTTTGATAACCAAAAACTAGCTACAGAATCTGATGTTTCAGCTGTATGATTACCACCATAATAACCACCACCAGGTCCACTTATGTCAGCTTTTATAAAGTATTTGTTAGGAACATTTTTATTAGTTTTAATATTAGTATCAAAACTAATTCCAGATAATTTATTATAATATGTGAAAATATCACGATAATAAAGAATTAATTCATCTATAGAAGAAAAGTCTCTCATTCTCTTCATAAATGCTTTATCCTTTTGAGGTACTAGTAGTTGAAAATAATCGTCTACTACTAAAGCAAAGGGAGCTGAAGTTCTATCCCATTGAGAAAAAAAGTCCTGTTGATTTTGACCTTTTTTATAGATAGGTAACGTTTGCATATTGTTAGTTATTGTATATTCTATTTTAGGTTTTTCAGTTCCGCTATATACAGTATCTACAAAAGGTACAGAACTGTAAGGAACTGATACGGTAATTTGTGTTTGATTAAAATTACGGGATGTTTCATGCTTATTGTTATCATTTAACAACCGTAAAGTTAAATTTCCTCTAAAATTAGGGTTTACTTGTTTAATAGTTAATTGGACATTTGCAGGTAAAATAATTCCTAAGTCTTGACGGTCATGGCCTAGTCCTTTAGAAAAACCAGTTTGTCTAAGCCAAGTAGGATCTTCTAATATATAAAGCTCCTTTTGTTTTACTTCATTAGCATAAACATTTATTGAATTTCCTAAAGTAAAGCCAATGAATAATAATTGAATAATTAAAAATTTCACAAAATTCTTCATTTAATATCATCTCCTTATAATAAAATAATCTCCCTAATATTCTTGGATGAGTATAACATAAAAATACATAATTTAAATATAAAGGGAATGAATAGGTTTAATTTTAGAATAAATAGATTTAAAAAATATCTAGAAATATAGGTAAATAAGTTAAGATTTAAATTTAAATAAAATTACATTTGTTTCGGGGGAGTAACAAATAATTCAGAAATAAATTTAAATTAAAACTTAGAATCCTACATTACAATAATATTTTCGAATAATATTTTAAAACATTTAGTTTACATAATAAAAATTAAGTTATTAGAAATATTGTAAACTAAAAAACAAAAGAAATTAGTAAAGAATAACGTAAATATTAACAGAATATTTTAAGCTATATTTAACATTTATGTTTATTATTAATTTTTTTGTAAAAATATATTTAAATTATGTATAATAAATATATGAATCAATAAAGGTGGTGATATTATGGAGAAAATATTAATTGTTGAAGATGATGAAGATATTAGAAAAATTTTAAAGATTTATTTAGAAGGTCAGTCTTATGAGATTTTAGAAGCTGAAAATGGATATGAAGCTATGAAACAAATAGATAATAAACTAGATTTAATTATCTTAGATTTAATGCTTCCTGATATAGATGGACTTACTATTTGCAAAAATATAAGAAAAAAATATCATTTTCCTATTATAATGATTACAGCTAAAAATGCAGATCAGGATAAAATATTAGGGTTAAGTTATGGTGCTGACGATTATATTACAAAACCATTTAATCCATTAGAAGTTATTGCTAGGGTAAAAGCACAACTTAGGCGTTATAATCAATACGGAGAGAATGAATTTGATATGGATAACTCAGATAAAATCTATTATAAGGGTCTTATATTAAACAAGAAAAGCAAAAAGGTAAACATCAATGGAGAAGATGTCAAGCTTACACCAACTGAGTTTAAGATTTTAGAGGTTTTATTAGATAGAAAAGGACAAGTTTTAAGTGGAGAGGAATTATTTCATTTAATTTGGGATGATGAGTATTTCTCAAAATCAACTAATACTATTACAGTACATGTTAGAAATTTAAGAGAAAAAATAGGTGATTCTTCTGAAAAACCGCAATATATTAAAACTGTATGGGGGGTAGGTTACATAATTGAAGCGTAAGAAGTGGAAATGGAATTTTTATATTATTGCATTTATAGCATATATATTTGTACTTATATTTATTGATGGTTATTTAGAAGGAAGTGTAGCAGAGTATTTTGTAAGAACAATTCTTGATGATAGAGAAGAAGCATTAAGTGTAGGTGGATTTCATATTATAAGGGGAAGTTTTAGATGGGATAGATTAAGAGATATATTAACATTTCTTGCTGTTGGAGGATTTTTAATTTTAGAAATATGTGTTCATTTTGCTTCTAAAATATCAAAAAATAAACAAAATAAAAAAATTTTAGAGCAAGTTGAAGAAAGAATAAGTTTATTTCAAAATGGAGAAAATCCAAGTGAAGTTCAAGAATTTAAGGTGATTGATATGGAAATTAAATCAATTTTAAATGAAAAAGAAAAGATAAGACAACGTATAGAAATGGAAATACAAAAGAAAAATGATTTAGTTACATATCTTGCCCATGATTTAAAAACACCATTAACTAGTATTATTGGCTATCTTAATATTTTAGAGGAATCGGAAGTAGCTGAGAATATACGTAAAGAATATTTAAAGAGAGTGCTGGACAAGGCATATCATTTGGAGGATTTAACTAATCAATTTTTTGATATTACAAGATTTAATCTTCAAGATATTCCTTTAAATAAAACAGAAATTAATGGAGAGTTTTTTCTTGAACAAATAACTGACGAATTATATCCATTACTATTACCAAAACAATTGAAATTAGATTTGAATGCTTCATCAAATATTAGAATTTATGGTGATGGAACACTTTTAGCGAGAGTTTTAAATAACTTATTAAAAAATGCAATTAGTTATAGTAATAATGATTCAATTATTAAGGTAACTGGTAAAGAGGAAAATAATTCAGTAATTATAATTGTTGAAAATGATGGAGATATAATATCTAAGCAAGAACTTGAGCTTATATTTGAAAAATTTTATCGTCGAGATAAGGCTAGAAGTCAATCATCTGGTTCTGGTTTAGGACTTGCTATTGCAAAAGAGATTGTTGAACGACATAATGGAATATTAAAAGCAGAAAGTTTAAAAGGACATACTAAATTTATTATTCATTTACCAAAATCTTTATAAAATCTTTATAAATTCTAAATAAATCATAAATAAACCTTTGTTCAATCATTGATAAACTAATGATAAGACAAAGGTTTATTTATTTTAGGAGGAATAACATGGAATTAAAAATTGATAAAGTGACAAAAGAATTTAAAGATTTAAAGGCTGTAAAGGATGTTGATTTAAATTTTACACCTGGAATATGGGGACTTTTAGGACATAATGGAGCTGGAAAAACAACACTTATGAGAATGATGGTAGGAAATCTAAGGCCTAGTAAAGGAGAAATATTTTTTGATGGTAATTCAATCTCTAGTTTAGGTGGAAAGTATTTAGATAAAATAGGTTATCTGCCTCAACATTTTGGTTACGATAAAAATCAAACCGTAGAGGATTTTCTAAAATATATAGCTTCTTTAAAAGGAATTGATAAGGAATTAAGAAATAAAAGGATTATAGATTTATTAAAACAGTTTAATCTATATGATGTAAGACGTAAAAAAGTAGATAAGCTTTCTGGAGGTATGAAAAGAAGAGTAGGTATTTGCCAAGCAATGTTAAATGATCCAGGTATTTTAATTGTTGATGAACCAACAGCTGGTTTAGATATTGAAGAGAGAAAAAACTTTCGTCAATATTTAACAACAATTAGTAAGGAAAAGATTATTATTTTATCTACTCATATTGTTTCTGACATAGAATTTATCGCAAACTATCTTATACTTATGGAAAAAGGAGCAATTATTGAATATGGAGAAAGTAATGCTTTAATTAATTCTATTGATGGTATGGTTTTTGAAGCATTGGTAAGAGAAGAAGAGGTTCATAGGTTAGAAAAGAAGTATAAAGTAATGAATTTTAGAAATGAAGGAGATGGATTAGTAGCAATTAGATATATTGCAAAAGAACCATTAGAAAATAGTAAAAAAGTGAAACCTAATCTTAATGATTTTTACCTTTCAAAAATAAAGGAGGTTAAATAATGGATCTGTTTATTTCTGAATTTAAACGTCAAATAAGCGCAAAAAGATTTATATCATATATTTTGATTTCTATAATTCTTGCTGTTTTATGGGCTTGGTTTATTATAGGAGGAGCCACAGCAGATTTTATGCAGGCAGGGTGTTATAAAGAATATAAAGGTAAAGCAGCAATAGAAGTTGCAGCTAAGGATAGAAATGTTACTGCTGGAAAAATGACTGAAGATAAATTTCAAAAAGGGCGTGATGCATTTGTTAATGCATTAAGAAGCGATGATGAAAGTGATGTGGAAATTACTAAAGACTTATTACAATATGCTGTTTATGCTGATAGTTTAGTAATGCAGAATATTCAATTGAAAAACATTAGGGGAGAATCTATAAATGGATATGTAAAACTTCCTGAGAATGCAGGAAAAAGTTTTTATGAAAATGAAGATATATGTTATGAGCATATGATGAATTTAAAGTTAAAAAATGAATCTGAAAAAGAATTAGCTTTAAAAATGTGGAATGAAGTAGAAAAACCATACACTTACTATGGAGGTTATGAGGTTTGGAGTGAGGGTGCTGAACATATACAAATTTTTACTTTTATTCTTTTAATAATAGCTGGATTCTTTTCAAGTGGAATTGTTGCAAGGGATAAGGAAAGTGGTTTAGATGAAATTATATCCACAACTAAAAAAGGAAGAAAAAATTTATTATGTCCCAAACTTTTGTTACCAATAATTATGGCAGTTTTAATATATACTGTGGGAATGGGAACATATGTAGTAATTTTAAAGCATTATCTACCAGCAGATGCCCTTCAAACATCAGCTCAAGTATTTATGAAAACAGTGCTACCTTATAATTTAGATGAACTTATGAAAAATATGATTATTTTTGGATTAGTAGGAATAATTACTATTTCTGCATTTACTACTTTTATTTCATCTATAAGTAAGAAAACTTCAATAGCAATGAGCATTATAGTGCTAGTAATTATTAGTGGGTTCATATTGTCTTTAATGATGAATGCAAGTAATTCTATAATAAGTTTTATTAATTTTATCTTACCAGGAAGTGTAATATTTTCTTTTTTTAATATTGGGGTTCCGGTGGTTTCTATTTTTGGCAAAGCAATATTATCTTTCAAACTAAGCTTAATAATAAGTATGTTACTAATTTTAATTAGTTTGATATTGACTTCATGGACTTACGTTAGGAGGGGAATAAAATGTTGTTTCAAGAAATAAAACGCCGCTTGTTTACAAAATATGTTTTATTCTCTGTGATTGGAATTTTAATTATTACACTAGGTTTAAATTTTATGTTAATACATGATGAAAATGACACAAGCTATAATTTGCAACAAGAGTATTTTTATGAAGGTGATATTAAAGAAGATGAGCTTTTAGTTGCACTTAAAAAAGTTCGTGATGAAAAATCTGAAGAATCACGTTATATATCTCAACTATATATTATTAATAGTCTTGTTAATGCTTATCCAGGTATTTTATATACTGAAAATAAAGTTAAGGATTTTCCAGATAAATTTGCAAAAGATTTTTATCAATGTTGGAAATATAAGTTTGAGGCATTAATTAAGAAACTTCCTTCTTCACAACAAGAAATAGCTAAGGAGAAATTAAATCAAGTTAAGATTCCATTTAAGCAATATGAAGGACATCAAATATATCCTTTTGTACTAGGAAACATTCAAATCATTTATATGATAATTGCATTTCTAGTAACATTTTTTGCAGTAAGTACTTATTCAGAGAGTTTTGAAGATGGTAGTATGGATATTATTATGACAACAAAATTTTATAAAAAAAATATGTTCATAAGAGTTTTACCAGTAATTATTTATGGAGTTTTATTGACTATAATAGCTACTCTAGGAACAGTATTTATAATAAGTTCTAAGTTTGGATTCAAAGGATTAAAAAGTAGCTTTAAAATGATTTCATTATTTTCTTATGGCAATTTTACAATAGGACAAACTATATTAATTATGGCAATGGCAGAAGTTATAGGGGTTTTTGCGTTATCTACGGTAATGGGATATTTATCTTTAAAATTAAAGAAAACCACTGTAGTTATGGCTATAGGTGTTGGTTTAAATATGTTTTATATAATTGTAAGTAAGTTTATGTCATTTTCAACAAATTTAATAAAATATTTACTAAATGCAATTCCTATGTCAACTCATCAGGTATTTATCAGTATGAATGAATTTTCTTTAGATTTCAGAATTTGGGAACCATATGAAATTATGATTGAAGTATTAATAGTATTTATAATCTCTTTTATAACATTAACTTTTTCCATTAATAGAAAGGAAGTTTAAAAATGAAGAAAAAATGGAAATTTATATATGGTTTTATTATAATAGTTTACACTCTTATATTACTTAATATTTTAATATTTAAGTACTTAGATAATCCATTGCAGCTAATTACAGGGAATCATCCAGATTATCGAGGAATAAATCTAATTTTATTTAAAGATATTTGGGATGCTAATTGTTCTGTAGGTTATAATAAAAATTCAATAATAGGAAATATTTTGTTATTCGTACCACTTCCTATTCTTTATAATATAGTTATAAAAAATAATTGGAAAAAATCTTTACTATTATCTTTTGAAATCAGTGTAATTGTGGAATTAACTCAATATATATTTAGAATAGGAGCATTAGATATAAATGATGTTTTTTTAAACACATTAGGCGGTTTTTTAGGAATTATTATTTATAAGTTTGCAAAAAAAGTATTTCCTGAAAAGTATGTAGTAAAAATAATAGGAATTTTAGGTGGATTAGCAGGGATTTTAGTTGTTGCATTAGATACTCTTATATATATTTATAATTAATAAATTTTATAAAGTTAATAAGATAGGACTTAAACGTTCTATCTTGTTTTGTTTTGCATGCAAAATTATGGGAGTTTATACGTATTAAAAAGGTAAAAAAATTACTTTATAAAAAAATAAGTTGAAATTTTATAATAAAGTAAAATTTTTGTAAATATAAGTCTAATATATGTGATATTTTGTAAATTATGTTACAATAAATATTATATAAAATATAATCTAATGAAAAATAGTAGTATGTTATATAGGTAATATACCATATATTAAAGGAAGGATTGTGATTAATGAAATATATAAAAAAAATACCCAATTCTGATAAAGAGTTAAGCAACAAATTAATAAATGAAGGATGGAAAAAACTAAAGGAACCATCTAATTTAGCTATGGCAACTTTACTCTCAGTGCCTTTCATGTTTATAAATGGAATCATTTCTGTTGCTATTGCATTTTATTTGTATCCACCGTTAAAAGAGTTTTTTAGTAGCACACATAGTTTTAGTATTGAATTCAAATTAGATTCATTTTCGCTAATATATATTGGTGTGATTTTATTGTTTATGACAATACATGAATTTCTACACGCTTGTTTCATACCTAATGTATTAAAGTCAGATAAAACATATTGGGGTATTAATGGAGTTTGTGGATTTGTTTTTACTACTGAAAAAATAAAAAAGAACAGGTTTTTAATTATTTCTATTATGCCATTCATTTTATTATCAATTCTATTACCGTTCATTCTTAATATTTTTGGATTATTAAATTGGTTTACTATATTTTTATGTTTAATAAATGCAATGGGATCCTGTGTAGACTGTTTAAACATATGTATTGTAGCAATTCAAGTTCCAAAGGGTTCATATATTGTGAACAATGGGTTTGAAACATATTTTAAGTAAGTTTTAATTATAAGAATTATAGGGAAACAAGCTCTAATTTAAATTTATTCAATAACCTTAAAATATTTTCATACAAAATGTAGTGTTGAATTCTAAGCGATTCAGAGCATGTCTCACTATTTGGGGTATCCAAGTTTTGGAATGGGTAATTTAAAAAGTCATATTATTATGTTGATATAAGAAAATAAAATAATAAAAGAGTTTAAATAAGGATTATATTTGTCTAAAATGAATATTTTAAGTCAGATTTTAATCCTTTTAAGGAGCATGAAATGAAAAGCGATATATTTACAATTTTACAAATCCCATCAAATAGTAGTTTTAGCGAAGTAAAAATGCGCTATAATAATATGAATAAAATGGAGTTTCACACTCAAAATACAATAAAAGCTAGTTATAAAGAGTATTGCAAAAATCATAAAAGGGATATTTTCCTTTTTTATATTAAAGAAATAAAACTTATGATAAAAATTTTGTTTGGTATAGGAATTGCCACTGTTCCTATGTATATGACATATATGGAAGGGTTTAAAGGGCAACGCCAATTTGTATTGATTTTATTTTGCAGTATTTATTTATTTTTTGCTGGTTGGGGAGTAGAGGCTCTTTCATGTATTCAATATGAAAAAATTAAAACAATCCCATTAATAGGTACTAAACTTTACATTATTTTAAAATTAGGTATAGGTATTGCTATTGGTGGCTTAGTTGCATTATTTCAACTTTTTTCACGTATTTTTGCAAGATAGACTCTATTAAGTTAGAAAATTATATATGTAAAAAGATATTCTGGAATTAGCAAGAAGTTTTGACAACTAAATTATAGTTAGATATATAATACTGTATAAATAGTTTTTCAGGAGGTTTATAATATGAAAGATAAGTTGAAACGTTATACTATTTTTGCAGGAGTAAATGGTGCAGGAAAAACATCAATGTATAAGTGTATGTATTTAAGTGAAAATAGAGATGAAAAAAGAATAAACACTGATGAAATGGTGGAAAAAATTGGCTCATGGAAAGATAATAAGCTTCAAATAAGATGTGCAAGAGAAGCTGTTAAATTAATAAAGACTTATATTTTGGAAGGAACATCATTTAATCAAGAAACAACTTTATCAGGTAAAAGTATTATTAATAATATAAAGAAAGCAAAAAATAATAATTTTTATATTGTAATGAATTATATAGGTGTAGAAAGTCCTGAGGTTGCTAAAGAAAGAGTTAAAATAAGAGTTAGTAAAGGTGGACATGGAATACCAGATGAGGCTATTGAAAGAAGATATTATGATTCGCTAGAAAATTTAATAGGTTTAATTGAGTTATGTGATGAAATAAATATTTATGATAATACATACAAGCTTAATGAAATAATGAAATTTCAACATGGAAAACTTATATGGAGTAATAAAGAGTTGCCTAAATGGTCAAGAAAAATATTAAGAATAGCTAGTAAAATATAGTCAATTTGCTAGCTATTTTTATGTAAAAATATTATAGATATATTTCAATATAATGAAGCCTGTATCTCTATATAATAATATATAAACTTAGAAACAAACATATATTTACAATAATCAATAAGCTATAATAAAATTATACACTAGATATTAAAAAGAGGTGAAATATTTATGAAAAATAAAATTCTACTTATTGAAGATGATATAGCTATTAGTGAAATGGTTGAAAATTATCTAAGAAAAGAAGGATTTAATATAACTACTGCTTTTGATGGTGAAGAGGGATTAGTTAAATTCTTGAATAATTCTTTTGATTTAATTATTCTTGATATAATGATGCCTAAACTAGATGGAATGGAAGTTATGAGAATTATTAGAGAAAAAAGCGTAATACCTATCTTAATTATGTCAGCAAAGGATAGTGATGTTGATAAGGCTATAGGGTTAGGATTAGGTGCTGATGATTATATTGCAAAACCATTTTCTATGGTAGAACTATCTGCAAGGATTAAGGCGATGATAAGACGTGCAACCCAATATGATAAAAATGATGAAAAGGAAGATATTATTAATGTTAACGATATAACTATTGATTTAAATAGTTATGTAGTTACTAAAAAAGGTGTAATTATACAGCTAACTTCAAAAGAATTTAATATTTTAAAGTTGTTTATATCTAATCCTAATAGAGTTTTTACTAAGGCACAAGTCTATAATTTTATTTGGAATGATGATTATTTTGGAGATGATAATGTAATAAATGTACATATGAGAAGATTAAGAGAAAAAATAGAGGACAATCCTTCAGAGCCTAAATATATTAAAACACTATGGGGAATAGGCTATAAATTAGGAGAATTTTAAAATGAGTGTTTTTTTAATAATAGTAATAGTTATTTTATTATATATAATTTACTTTCAATACAAATCTAAGAGGCACATAAGTACGAATTTAAAATACATATATGAAAAATTAAACAGTATTATAGCTAATAACACCAGTGAAAAACTTTTGGCTTTTACTGATGATAAAGAATTAATACATATATTAATAGAAATTAATAAGCTTTTAGAACATAATCAAAAAATACAGGCAGATTACTCAAAGGTTGAGGTAGCAATGAGAAAAATGCTTTCAAATATTTCTCATGATTTAAAAACCCCTCTTACAGTGGTTCTTGGATATATTGAAACAATAAATTTAGACAAGAACATAAATAATGAAGAGAGGGAAGTTTTATTAGGAAAGGTAGAAAATAAAACAAAAGAGGTAATGGAGCTTATTAATAAGTTTTTTGATTTAGCTAAGCTAGAATCAGGAGATAAAGATATTCCTCTTACAAGAATTAATATGAATGAAGTTTGTAGAAAAAATATATTAGATTTTTATGATATATTAACAAGCAAAGGTATTGAGGTTATTATTGATATTCCAGAAAAGAATATGTATTCTTTAGGAAACGAAGAGGCATTAGATAGAATTATAAATAATTTAATATCAAATGCTATCAAATATGGTAGTGAAGGAGGAGTTTTAGGACTATCCTTAAAAAGTGATGAAAAGTATGTATATGTAGAAGTTTGGGATAAAGGTAAAGGAATTAATGAAGTACATAAAGATAGGGTTTTTGAAAGAATGTATACTCTTGAAGATTCAAGAAATAAATTGTATCAAGGTGGAGGTCTTGGACTTACAATAACTAAAAGACTTATAGAAAAATTAGAAGGGGAGATTTTTTTAGATAGTAAGCCTTTTGATAAGACAAGCTTTACAGTAAGATTAAAGAGAATAAATTATTAACGAATATGTACAGAAGTTAATAACAAAGTGTTCCATTTGTGATGGATGTAAAGCTGTAAAGTATTCATTGATTAGGAGCTTTAGATAGTTAAGAGTAATAGATGAAAAGAAAAATAAAATAAAAAAATGCAACTTAAGGATTTTGTAAGATTTAAGTAATAAAAAAGAGAAGTTCAATTACTAAAATATAAGTATAGGAACAGTAATTGAAAGGAGAATTTATCATGTCTTATATATTAAAAACTAATAATTTAATAAAAACATATAATGGCAAAGAGGTTATATCGAATGTAAGTATGAATATAAAAAAAGGTGAGATTTATGGCTTTTTAGGTCCAAATGGTGCAGGTAAAACTACTATTATGAAGATGATAACAAATTTGATTAAACCTACAAGTGGTGAAATTGAGATTTTTGGTGAAAAATTAACAAATACCTCTTATGAGCTTTTGAAAAGGTTAGGTACTATAATTGAGTATCCTGTATTTTATGAGAAACTTACAGCAAGAGAAAATTTAGAGCTTCATTGTGAGTATATGGGTTATTACGATAAGAAAGCAATTGATAAAGCATTAGAACTTGTAAATTTAAAAAATATCAATAATAAACCAGTTAAGGACTTTTCACTAGGTATGAAGCAAAGGCTTGGAATAGCAAGGGCTATAACTACAAAGCCAGAATTATTAATATTAGATGAACCTATCAATGGACTAGATCCTATAGGTATTAAAGAATTAAGAAATTTATTCAAAATGTTAAGTAAGCAATATGGTATAACAATATTAATTTCTAGTCACATATTAGGTGAAATTGAACAAATGGCAGATACCATAGGAGTTATAAATAATGGAAAATTAATAAAAGAAGTTTCTATGGATAGCATTAGGGAAAATAATACAGAGTACATAGAACTAGTTACAAATGACTGTAAAAAAACAACTTATGTTTTATCAAATACTCTTAATATATCTAATTTTAAGGTTGTAGATAATAACTTAATTAGAATATATGAAGATAATATATCTCAAAGTGTTATATTAAAAACTTTGATTATAAATGATATAGTTATTAAAGAGATAACCACTAGAAGTATTTCTTTAGAAGATTATTTTTTAAGTTTGCTGAATGGAGGTACTATTAGTGCTTAAATTAATAAAATTAGAAATGAAAAAAACTAAAGTTAGATATGTTAAAGGGGTTCTAATTTCAAATTTAGTTATGATGGCTTTATTAGCAATAACAATTTTTGGAGCAATAGGTGAAGGAAATTTAGAATTTACTAGATATACTTTTATTTTTTCAATGGTTGACTCCATGATAAGAGCTACTTTTATAATATTTGCTTCAGTGCTTCTTGCAAAGTTTATTATTGAAGAATATAAAAATAACACAATTACCATTCTATTTATGTATCCTATAAATAGAAAAAAACTGATTATGGCAAAACTAATTATAGTAGCATCATTTACTTTTATAGCTACAGTTTTATCAAATATATTTATAGATTCTGCTTTATGTATAATTAATAATTTTTATAACTTCACTACAGATAAAATAACAGTTTCTTTAATAATAAACAGTTTTAGAAATATTTTTATTAGTGGACTACTTTCTGCTGGTATATCTCTAATACCTTTATACTTTGGTATGAAAAAGAAATCTGTACCTACTACAATAATATCTGCAATTATAATAGTATCTATTGTATGTTCAAATGGTAATGGTATTTCATTAAATTCCATTATTGCAGTACCAATAACTCTTGCTCTTATAGGGGTATTTATTGCATATTTATCTATAAAAAACATAGAACATGTAGATATTAATAAATAAGATATTAGTTTATATTTATAGATAAGTTTTAGCCGTATTACTAATTAAGTGATACGGTTTTTAGTATTATAAAAAGGGTATAAGTTTAAGATAAAATGTACAATTTGAATAATTATAACTAATCTGTTTTAAACTAATATAGAAAATAATATATTAATAAAGTGAAAGTTGAGGATAGTTATATGAGTAAAAAAAATAGTATAAATCCCTTTATTATATTAGGAGCTTTAGCTGGTGCAGTAACTATAGCATCTGTAGGAGCGAAAAAGATTAAAAATAACTCAAAAATATTTGAAATATCAATTACATATGGTGAAAATGAAGATAAGCAAGTATATTTTGTTGGTGGGGGATTAGCTTCTTTAGCTGGTGCAGCCTACCTTATAAGAGATTGTAATTTTAAAGGAGAAAACATTCATATTATAGAAGGAATGAAAGTCCTTGGTGGTAGTAATGATGGTGCAGGTAATGAAGAATATGGCTTTGTATGTCGTGGTGGTAGAATGTTAAATGAAGAAACCTATGAGAATTTCTGGGAACTATTTTCAAGTATTCCATCTTTAGAGTTGCCAGGCAAAAGTGTTACTGAAGAAATTCTTAATTTTGACCATTTACATCCAACCCATGCACAAGCACGATTAATAGATCAATATGGATTTATTCAAGATGTTACTACCATGGGATTTAATAATTCTGATCGGATTGCTCTTGGTAAATTAATGATTACTCCAGAAGAGAGTTTAGATGATATGACTATTGAGGAATGGTTTGAAAATACCCCTCATTTTTTTGAAACTAACTTTTGGTACATGTGGCAAACAACCTTTGCGTTCCAAAAATGGTCTAGTCTATTTGAATTTAAACGTTATATGGAACGTATGATTTTTGAATTTTCCCGTATTGAAACTTTAGAAGGTGTTACACGTACAGCATACAATCAATATGAATCTGTTATTCTTCCATTAAGGGCTTATCTAGATGAATTTGGAGTTGATTTTAGTATTAATTCAAATGTAACAGATTTAGATTTTAAACAGGGAGAAGGTATTACAGTAACTGCTATACATATAGAAAATGATGAAGGAAAAGAAATTATAAAATTAAATCATGGAGATGTTTGTATTATGACTAATGGATGTATGACTGATTGTGCAACTTTAGGTGATATGTATACACCTGCTGAGTATAAACCGGAAAATCCAATATCCGGAGAACTTTGGAGGAAAGTAGCTGATAAGAAGGATGGATTAGGTAATCCAGAGCCTTTCTTCGGACATCCAGAAGAAACTAATTGGGAAAGCTTTACTGTAACTTGTAAAGGTAATAAGCTTTTAAAATTAATTGAAAAATATTCTTCTAATATTCCTGGTAGTGGAGCGTTGATGACATTTAAAGATTCTAGTTGGTTAATGAGTATTGTTGTTGCAGCACAACCACATTTTAAAAATCAACCAATGGATACAACTATCTTTTGGGGATATGGTCTATATACAGATAAAATTGGTGATTATGTGAAAAAGCCTATGCGTAATTGTACCGGTGAAGAGATATTAATAGAACTTTTACATCATCTACATATGGAAGATGAACTTGAGGAGATAATAGAGACGGTAGTAAATGTTATTCCATGTATGATGCCATATATAGATTCACAGTTTCAACCACGTAAGATGACAGATCGTCCAAAGGTTGTGCCAAAGGGTTCAACAAATTTTGCTATGATTAGTCAATTTGTTGAAATACCAGAAGATATGGTATTTACAGAAGAATATTCTGTACGTGCAGCAAGAACTGCCATATATACATTATTTAATGTTAAAAATAAAAAAGTACGTCCTGTGACTCCTTATAAAAAACATCCAAAGGTTTTAAAAGATGCATTAAAAACAGCTTACAGATAAAAAATATCTATAATATTACTTAGTAAGTGCAATGTTTACTATCTTATAACTTGATTTTCTAGAGAAATTTGAACTTTAAAATAGTAGCTACAAATCTATGAAATTAATTCAATTATAAATTTCTATAAAAATTTATAAAATACATATAAAAGCGTGTGAATGCACGCTTTTGTTGTATTTAATATAAATGTATTGCAAAAAATAAAAAATGTATAAAATAATTTTAATTGATACGTGATATTAACCAATATTGAATATATAATACAAATATAACATGTTTGATGTGTTAGAAAGAAAGGGGCAATTAAATGAAAGTTGTTGTATTGATGGGTAGTCCTAGAAAAAGAGATAGTTATAACATATGTAAACTAATTGAAAAGAATTTTGAAAAAAATTATACTGTAGATTTTGAATATATATTTTTAAATGATTATATAATTGAGGAATGCAAAGGCTGTGATACGTGTTTTCAAAAGGGTGAAAAGTTTTGTCCATGTAAAGATGATTTATATAAAATTAAGGATAAGTTTTTAAATGCCGATGGTATTATTTTTGCTTCACCAGTATATGCATATCAAGTGCCTGCACCATTAAAACGAATATTTGATAGATTATCGTATATGTTTCACCGCCAGGAGTTAATAGGAAAACCAGTATTAACAGTTGTGACCACAGGTGGTGGTGGACATAGGCAAGTAAATAAATATCTCAAAATGACTGTATGTGGTTGGGGATGTAATTTAGTGGGAACAATTGGCATTATATCTCCTATGTTTTTTGAAAATGAAAATTCAGCATGGGTATATGATAAAAATTACCATAAAAGAAAGGTTGAAAAGGTTGAAAAGTTATCGGAAATATTTATAAAAAGTATAATAGATAATATACCACATATTCCTACCTTTTATGATATTTTTATGTTTAACTGTTTAAGAAGTAAGACATTTACTTCTCAAGCAGACTATGATTTTTGGAAAGAAAAAGGTTGGCTTAATTCAAACTATTTTTATAATGTAAATATTAATTTGTTTAAAAAAGGGTTTGGAAATATATTAAAAATAATTATCAATTCAAGTGGTAAGAAGTTAAAAGATAAATCAATTTGTAATAAATACCATAATAATAATTTATTTTAAGAAATGAGTTATACAATAATTATATATGTAATTATTGTATGTATAAGTGGGATGAATATAATATAAATCTTATATTATAAAAAATAAAAAAGTGGTTATGATATAAGATTTTAAACATGGCAAAATATTTATTTAAAATAGATAAATTGATTAAATAAAGGAGGTTTAATATGAAAGGAAAAAAATCTTTAAAATTTAAGATTGTTACAGCAATGACTATTTTATTAGTAATAGTAGTTTCAACATTTTTTATTTATGTAAATTCTTATTATAGAGCTAGTTCTTTAGCATTGGATAACTTAAAATCTGATTCAGTAGTTCAAGTAGAAAAAGATGGAGATATTTTATTTAAACCAGTGGCTAATGGTAAAGATATAGGATTTATTTTTTATCCAGGTGCTAAGGTAGAAATGTCAGCATATGCACCTATAGCTAAAGAAATAGCGTCTAATGGATATACCGTTATTATTGCTAAAATGAGATTTAATTTAGCAATTTTATCTCCAAATAAAGCAGATGATATAATAAATAAGTATAATGATATCCATAGTTGGGTTATAGGAGGGCACTCTTTAGGTGGAGTTATGGCATCGGATTATGCACTTAAAAATGATAGTATAAAGGGGTTAGTATTGTTAGCATCATATCCTCAAGATAAAAAAGATTTTAGAAATAGCAACATAAAAACTTTATCTTTATGGGGAAGCAATGATAAGGTAGCAAATTTAAATAAAGTAAAAGAAGCTAAAAATGTTATGCCAAGTAACTCAGAATTCATTGAAATAAAAGGTGAAAATCATGGAGGCTTTGGGGATTATGGACATCAAAGTGGTGATGGAGAAGCTACTATAACAAATAAAGAGCAGATGAATTACACATCCAAATGCATTATAAAACTTTTGGATAGTATGAATTAAGGGTACATCAGTATGTAAGATGTAATAACTTGTTATTATAATGTCCAATAGTGAATGTATATTAAATAAAAAAGTATAGACTACATTATTTATATGTAGTCTATATATGAAACATTATAAATACAAGTATTATTGGGGAAATACACTAGATATAATAGAAAGTGAGGAGAATAGTATGGGCAGAAAAATAATATTAAATTTAGCAATAAGTATTGATGGATATATTGCATCAGAAACAGGAGGATTTGATTGGATAGTTGGAGATGGTTATGATAAATTAAATACAGAAAAGAAATGGGATTATGAGGAGTTTTTAAATAATATAGATGTTGTAGTTATGGGCAAAAATTGTTATGAGCAAAATTTTTTTAGTGATTTTAAAGATAAAAAGGTATACGTAGCAACATCCCAAAACATACAGGACTATGACAATATACATTTTATTAATGGTGACATATGTAATAAAATATTAGAAGAAAGAAAAAAAGAAGGTAAAGACATATTTTTATTTGGTGGAGGAGTTCTTATTGACAACTTTATAAAGGCTAATATTATAGATGAATATATAATTGGTATAATACCTACAATATTAGGAAGTGGAAGACCGCTATTTTTAAAAAATAACCCTAAAATAGATTTACACCTACAAGAATGTATTATTGAGAATGGAATTACAATATTAAAATATATAAAAAGATAATTTCCTTTTGCTTCAATTCAATAATTTTAAATTTAACTACAAATATATATATCAGCTCTTTTAAGTACTTCTATACTTTCATAAGGATAGTTACATAATACAGTATCTAAAAATTTGATTCTATAAAAATATTTGCATATTGTTCCTCTTTTCATAAGCTATTATTTATATATTAGCAGTTGATTATAACATTAATTTTAAGATAATATATATTATGGATTTTCAATAGTTTAAGTCATTTGAACCAATAGGCAAAAACAATGTAAACCTTTTATTAATAGTTATTATATATGTAGATAATATATGGAAATAATATTAGAATACTAGTAAGATATAAAGCCATTTTATTATCTATTTTTATATGACTTATAGGGGGTAGAATCATGAAAACAGAAATAATAGAAGGTTTACTTGTTCTTAAAGTTGATATGGTGGCGACCTTAGCCATTGCAATTTTGTTATTATTATTAGGCTATTGGATTATAAAAAAAGTATCTTTTTTAAGAAAATTTTGTATTCCGGCACCTGTAATTGGAGGTTTACTATTTTCAATACTTACTTTAATTTTAAAACAAAGCAATTTATTAACAATTGATATGGATACAACTTTTCAGTCACCTTTTATGATAGCTTTCTTTACAACTATTGGACTTGGTGCAAGTTTTAAACTACTTAAAAAGGGTGGAAAGTGCTTAGTTATATATTGGATTCTTTGTGGGGTTCTTGCTATTTCTCAAAATGTTATTGGAGTTGTATTTGCAAAAATTACTGGCATTCATCTTATGTTTGGAATTATGGCAGGTTCGGTATCTATGGAAGGTGGACATGCAGCTGCAGCTGCCTTTGGAAAAACTGCTGAGACTATGGGCGTTAGTGGGGCAAAAACAGTTGCTATAGCTGCAGCTACATTTGGGCTCATATGTGGAGGCCTTATAGGAGGACCTATTGCAAAGGGACTAATAGATAAATACAAATTGAAACCGTCTACAATTAGTGAGTATGATACAACATCCTATGATGAAGTAGTAAATGATGAAAATAGCTCAAAAATTACAACTAAGATTATTATGATTCATCTAGCTGTAATAACAGTGTGTATGACAATAGGGTCAATTGTAAGTGAGTGGTTTTCAAATGTTACAGGGCTTTCTTTACCAGGCTATGTAGGTGCTATGTTTATAGCAGTAATCTTTAGAAATATAAATGATAAAAAACATATTGTAAAATTAAATTTTAATTTAATAGATCTTATGGGAAATACATGTCTTGGAATTTTCTTATCAATGGCATTAATGACATTAAAACTATGGGAGTTATCAGGACTTGCTGGACCATTATTAATAATAGTTATTGCACAAGTAGTATTTATGATATTATACACTACATTTGTTGTATTTAAGTTAGTAGGAAAAGATTTTGATGCAGCAGTTATGGCAGCTGGAATGGCAGGGCATGGACTTGGAGCGACTCCTAATGCTATAGCTAATATGAGTGCAGTTACTGAAAAATATGGACAATCTGCAAAAGCTTTTCTAATAGTTCCATTGGTGGGGGCATTTTTAATTGATGTTATAGGTATTCCAACTATTGTACTTTTTATGAACTTATTTAAATAATTTTTTGAAAATTTGAAATATTTTTAAAAGAATAAAAAGAAATAGTAATATAAATTTATTTACTTTAAAAAGCTTTACAATTAATTATAAAAAAATAAAATACTGTTAAAACCACATAGTTGGTGGTTTTCAATTATAATACAGAAAAGTAATAATGAGTATTCATAATTATAAAAATTTAATTTAAAAGGAAACTTATATGCATAACTTAAATATAATATAGTATAGGTCGAAGTTTACCTATAAATTATAGTTATGAGGAGTGTTTTTGTATGGGTGAATATTCAGAAAAATATTATTGTAATAATAATAAGCCAGAAAACAATAATTTATGTTCAAAAAACAGTTTATGTCTAAAAGATAGTTTGAGAAAAGCTTTAGAAATAGTATTAAATTTTGATTATTTAGATTTAACTATAAATCCTGCTACTCAACATTATGGTTTGAGATTTTATACTTTATTTAATAGACTTGATGCAGTTGGAGGAATCACTCCTTCATTAACTTATGATGATTTTGTATCTTTACAAGCGGATATAAGTGTACCAGCTGGTTATACTCCAGCATTTGATAATACAGATAGAAATACAATAATACCATTATGCGCTTTAAGAGCTGTAGCATTTGTAGTTGAACCACGAGGCGTTGACATTTTATTAAGAGAATTAAAAAGATTATATAGAGGCATAAAAATTTATAATACTGATTGTTCATGTAATAAAGATATACTAGATGCACTAGTTAATTGCAAGTGTAATCCATTTAATAGTAATGCTGTATATGAAATAGGCATAGATGCTATTGATCGTTCTTTTAATCCTGCAAGAGGTAGAATAGTAGCTTATGATTCTCAATTGATATGGGTTCAAAGTGTAGAAATTGGTTTTCCACCAACTTTCTATATAGTTCCTTTAAAATATATATCTTTTATTACTATTATGTAAATTAAATACTTTCAATTTTAGAATTTAAATTAAATGAGCTATTGTAAAGTTAATTAAAATTAATAGAGCAATAGCTCTATTTTCTTTATAAAAATGTGTACAAATCTCAAAATAAGAAAATTAAAAAGTATTTATAAAAGTATAATTTATTCAATGGATATATTAACGTATAGGAGATTAATTTTAATAATAGGTTAAACTTATTTTGTTGGAAAGAAAATAGTAGAGGGGTTATTAGTACTAACATTTTTTTAGCAATTTAGGAACAGTAGAGTTTAAGTTTTATTGATAAAATATAATTAACAAGTGAGAAAAGGAAAGGTGATACATTGAATTACAGCAAGTCTATATCAAAGTGCATTGAATTTATTGAAAAAAATATAAAGATGGATTTGACACCAGAAATAATAGCTAGAGAATGTGGATATTCTACTTTTCATTTTTCTAGAGTATTTAATATTAATCAAGGAATGACTTTAATGGATTATGTAAAAAAAAGAAGACTTGCACTAGCAGCAATAGACCTATTTAGTGGAAAGAAAATAATTGATATTGCACTTGAGTATAGTTTTGATACACATAATGGATTTTCAAAGGCATTTAAAAAAGAATATGGATTTAGTCCTACAGAGTATTTAAAACGTATGGATGGATATTTTGATGAAAAATCAATCTTGAAAATTGGAGGGTATATTATGAATCCTGTTATATTAAAAAAATCAGCATTTAAGGTTGCTGGATATGGTATTAAAACAAATGTTACTAATGGAAATTATACAAAAGATATTGCTTCATTTTGGAGTAATTATGATGGTGAAAATTTAGAAAGTAAAATGTATGAAATCTTAAATCCACCAAAACATGGCGAAGTAGGATTGTGTGTGTCATCAAATGATGAAAGTGGAGATGCAATATATCTTCTTGGGGTTATAGTTGATGATTTTACAAAGGTTACAGATGATATGATATCAGTAGATGTACCAGAAGCAACATATGCTATATTTACAACTCCACCAGTAGACACAAGTAATGATATAGAACAGAAAGAATTTGCTAATATAATAAAAGAAACTTGGAAATATATATTTGAAGATTGGTTTAAAGATAGTAAATATAGATTTGATGAAAGTAAATTGGATTTTGAATTTTACGATGAGAGATGTCATGGAAGAAAAGACACTGTAATGGATATTTATATACCTGTAGTAGAAAGATAATTATTATAAGTAAAATATTAGAATAAAGGAGATGGAGTACTTTAAAAAAGCAATCCATCTCTTTTTTTAGTTATGCTTATATTAAAAATGTTTTTAAAAAATTTAAGATGATAAAATACGGGAGTAATTAAAGTGAAGATTAAGTATTGTAAAATTTACATATAAATGATATTCTTTTCATATCCCCTATAGGGGGATATGAAAGGGTGAGATAATGTCATATTTAAGGAAAAATAAAAATAATATTGCTTCTATTTGTATTTTAGCTATACCTGTAGTTATTGAGAATATTCTTCAAACTTTTTTAGGAACCGTTGACACATATTTTGCAGGTAAAATTAATGATAGTGCAATTGCAGCAATTGGAGTTACAAATTTAATAGTTAATGTGTTTATTACATTTTTTACAGCTATTAGTATAGGAACAAGTGCTATTGTAGCTAGAAATTTTGGAAAAAAAGACATTGATAAAGTAAATTCTGTTATAAAACAATCTATTATATTAGGTGCAATAATTGGTTTAATAGTTGGTTTAATTAATTTTATATTCTATAAACAAATATTAATGATATCAGGTGTTTCTGATAAAGTATTATCTTATGCAACACCTTATTACATAATTGTGGTAGTTCCATCAGTAATTCTTTCTTTAGCACTTATTTTATCTAGTTGTTTAAGAGCAACAAAGGACACTAAGACACCAATGATAGCTACTGGAATTGCAAATATATTAAATATAATATTAAATTTCATTTTTATAAATATAGGAATGGGTATTGTTGGAATAGCACTAGCTACAACAGTTTCACGTATAATGAATGTTGTAATTCTTATAGTAAAACTGAAAAAAAATAAAAATGGAGTTAATCTTCAATTGAAAAAATGGAGTATTGAAAAGGAAACTATTAAGTCTATTGTAAAAATAGGAATACCAGCAGGAATTGAAAAATTAATTATGAGATTAGGTCAAATAGTTTATAATGGTATGATTATTTCTATTGGTATATCAGCATATGTAGCCCATAATGTAGCTGGGAATATTGAAAGTTATTCTTATATACCAGCAATGGGATTTGGTGTTGCCACAACAACCCTTATTGGAATAACTCTTGGAGAGAATAATGTTAAAAAATCTAATGAAATGGTTTTTCTATCATATTCTATAACCACTATTTTGATGGTTAGTATTGGAATTATATTTTTTATTTTTGCGCCACAACTTGCAAGCATTTTTACAAATACAAAAGAAGTTCAAGAAATGGTTATAAAAGTTTTAAGATTGATAGCTCTATTTCAACCTTTTGCAGCTATAACACAAATATTTACTAGTGCGCTACAAGGGGCTGGAGACACTAAGTTCCCTATGTATTCCACTTTGATAGGTATTTGGGGTATTAGAGTAGGGATAGGTTATTTATTTGGTGTTTCATTAGGGTTTGGTTTGGTAGGTGTATGGATGGCTTATGTTATTGATATTACAATTAGAGGGATTCTTTTATTAAAGCGCTTCTTAAATGGAAAATGGAAGAAGATAGTTATATAATTAATATAATGAATAAAAAGGAGAATGGCTATATGAATGAGAACAATGAACATAAGCATACACATAAGAATACAAAGGCTGTAGTAAATAGACTTTCAAGAGCAATTGGGCATTTAGAATCTGTAAAAAGAATGGTTGAAGAAGGTAGAGAGTGTAGTGAAGTGTTAATACAGGTTTCTGCGGTGAAATCAGCAATAAATAATATTGGTAAAATTATTTTACAAGATCATATTGAAAATTGTGTTGTTGATGCTATAGAAACAGGTGATGATAAGGTACTTAAAGATTTAAATAATGCAATTGATAAGTTTATGAAATAATATACAAAGGTGAAGATATAAACTTAAGGAATAGTAAATGAAAATTTATTAAATTTACTTATAATAAAAATAAAGTAGGACTTAATTTATTATATTAAGTTCTATTTTGTCATAAAAAATTAGGTCTAGGTATTTTAAAAATATACAATTGATATAAAGTAAAATCTTAATATGTTTTTTAAATTATTATTAGATTTTATAAATATTAAAGGTTTTATTCAAAAATTAATGGGGTATAACTAAAGGAAAGTAACTTTGTATGTGAAAATACTATATATATGTTTTAAAACTTAAGATTTCTTAAGAAATTTTTATAAATACTGTAAACTCTATTTTCTAAAATATATTTATCACATAGAAAAAGGGGTAAGTTTTATGGAAAATATATTTAAAAATATCTTAAGAATTACTATAATAATTTGTGGACTTTTTTATATAGTTATTTATTTATCTGTAGGATTATATGATTTAAATTTAGAAGGAATTAATCTGAACTTAAAAACTAACCATTTGTCAGAGCAAAAAAAGATTATTAATAAAGATACAGAGTTAATGTTAGTAAATTATGAGTATGGTTTAGATGAAGAGTATCAACCTAAAGATTTAACAATACCTAATATAGAGTTTACAGATGAAGCTACAGATGAGGAGAAACATGTATCAGGAATTATTGTAAAGCCATTAGAAGAATTAATAAATGAAGCTAAATTAGATGGAATAACATTACTTGGAAACTCAGGGTATAGGTCATATAAATTACAAAAAAAGACTTATGGAAGTAGGGTAATGTGGGAGGGCAAAGAAAGTGCAGATGATTATGTAGCTAAACCAGGATTTAGTGAACATCAAACAGGTTTATGTATAGACATTACTAATGGAGATAGATATTTTGTAAAAGGAACAAAAGAAGCTGATTGGCTTGAAGAAAATTGTTATAAATTTGGATTTATTATAAGATATCCTTATGGAAAAAAACATATAACGGGAGTAGAATATGAACCTTGGCATATTAGGTATGTGGGTAAAGAAAATGCTAGGTCTATTTATAATAATGAAATTACCTTAGAAGAATACTTAAAAAATAATCATATATATGGAGGATTAAATGAATAATAATATTCTTGTAGTAGATGATGAGAAGGAAATAAGAGATTTATTAGAAATAAATCTTAAAAATGAAGGGTATACTGTATTTAAAGCAAGTTGTGGAAATAAGGCCTTAAAAATATTGAATAGGGAATATATCAGTCTAATAGTTTTAGATATAATGATGCCAGGAATGGATGGTCTGGAAACTTGCAAAAAGATAAGAGAAAAATATAATATGCCCATTCTTATGTTAAGTGCAAAATCTGAAGATATAGATAAAATACAAGGAATCATGACTGGTGCTGATGACTATTTATGCAAACCATTTAATCAGTTGGAACTTACAGTAAGAATAAGAGCATTACTTAGAAGAGCATACTTTCTAAATGCTAAATTGCAAAATTTAGAAGATGTGATAAGAATAGAATCAATGATCATAGATAAAAACAAACATAAAGTAACTATAAATGATAAAGAAATAAATTTGACAGCAAGGGAATTTGAAATTTTATATTTGTTAGCTAATAATAGAGGAAGAGTTTTTAGTGCAGAAGAAATTTTTGAGAAGGTTTGGAAAGAAAGATATTATCAGTCAAACAATACGGTTATGGTACATATGAGTAGAATAAGAGATAAAATAGAGGAATATATGGAAGGCAATAAAATAATTCATACAGTATGGGGAGTTGGTTACAAAATTGAAAAATAAAAGACTATATAAATATCAATTATCTTCATTAGGAGATATGTTAATGTCTTTAATATTAACTTTAATAACGGCATATATTATAAAAATATTATTAAATTATTTATATGTGGAATTTGATAATGATTTTGCTTATTATTTTTGGTTCTTTTGGAGAGTACTTAAGTATGAAATAGTAGGAGTATACATCAATTTTATAGTAGGATTAGTTTTATTTTTAATTTTCTATTTAATTATAACTTATAAAAAGGATAAAAATTTTGTAGCTATTATAGAAGAAACTGAAACAATGGCTAATGGAAATTTAGATAAGGAAATACATATTGATGGAAAAGGAGATATTAAAAATTTAGCAGACAATATAAATGATATATCCAAACAACTTAAAAATATAACAGTAGCAGAAAGAAATGCACAAAAGACTAAAAATGATTTAATAACTAATGTTTCGCATGATTTAAGAACTCCTCTAACTTCAATAATGGGATATTTAGAGCTTATTGATAATGATCAATATAAAGATGAAGTTGCACTTAGGTATTATGTTAATATAGCATATGAAAAGTCGAAGAGTTTAAATGTACTTATAAATGATTTATTTGAACTTACTAAAATGCAAAATAATACTATTAATATACATAAGCAAGATATAAATTTAGTTGATTTGTTAGGACAGGTAGTAGCTTATTTTGAGTACCAATTTAAGAGTGCAGAGATGGAATCAAGGGTTGATTTTTCAGAAGATAAGTTGGTAGTAAGTGCAGATGGAGATAAATTAGTAAGAGCATTTGAAAACTTATTGTCTAATGCTATAAAGTATGGGAAAGATGGCTATTATATTGATATAAAAACAAAAGCCGAAGGTGATACGGCTATAATTCAAATTATAAATTATGGTCAATCAATATCATCAATAGATCTCCCTCATATATTTGATAGATTCTATAGGGTAGAAAAGTCAAGGAATAGTAATATAGGCGGGTCTGGATTAGGCTTAGCCATAACTAAAAATATCATTGAATTACATGATGGAATAATATGTGCATATAGTGATGATGAAAAAACTATATTTGAAATTAAATTACCAATAAAAAAACTCTACGATAATTAAAATGTAGAGTTTTTATTTTTTTATTTAAAACTTTAAAATTAATATAACTTTAATATGATATGTAAAGTTTATTTTGATATAGCTTATTTTATATGTCAAAGTAAAATACTTAAGATAATCGGAATTAAGAAAATTTTAAGTAAAGAAATGGAAGTTGTGTGATATAATCAATTCAAGTAAAAGATTAGAAAGGTAATGTAAATAATGAAAAATAGGATTTATACTATGCTAAGAATATTAAATTTTATTTTACTTATTACGTTTCTATTTTTATTTAGAAATGAGAAAATAATGAGTAACTACTATATAGAGATAGCCTTTTATTTAACACTTACTATAGCTGGAATTTATGCAATTAAAGATATTTTATTAAAAGTTAAAGAGATATTAAAAGAGTGTTCTAAATATATGTTTTTTAGAATTGTATTTTATATATTGCTTACAATATTATTTATGTATTTTCTATTTAGTAATCTAATAAATATGATATATCATGTTTATTAGCATTAAATATTATATGGTAAAATTAACAGTAAAATAAAAGCTCTTTTTAACTAGATATTAATTATAAAGAAAATTAATAAAGAACTCTACAATAATTAAAATGTAGAGTTCTTTATTTTTTTATTTAAAACTTTAAAATTAATATAAATATAAATCCAACTCAAAACCACTTTATGGAATAAAAGTTGACAAATTTTAAGATGTATAATATTATTTTGATTATAAAATATTTTGATAATCAAAATAATTTTTTTAAAAGGAGATTATAATTATGCTTTTTAAAGGATTAAAAATAGGTGATTTAGTAGCAAAGCTACCAATTATACAAGGTGGAATGGGAGTTGGAATTTCATCATCGTCTTTAGCAGCAGCAGTTGCAAAGTGTGGAGGAGTTGGAATTATTTCTACGGCCCAAATTGGATATGACGAAGATGATTTTGAAAAAAAACCAATAGAGGCTAATTTAAGAGCTTTAAAAAAACATATTTTAAAAGCTAAAGAAGAGTGTAAAAATGGAATAATAGGAATTAATATAATGGTGGCAACAAGATATTATGAGGAACATGTAAAAGTAGCATTAGAAGCTGGAGTTGATCTTATAATTTCTGGTGCAGGAATACCAAGAAATTTACCTAAGCTAGTGGAAGGATATAATGTAAAAATAGCTCCTATTGTATCAAGTGTAAAAGCTGCAGAATTGATATTAAGAGTTTGGGATAAAAAATATAATAGGATTCCAGATGTTATAGTTGTAGAAGGTCCTAGAGCAGGTGGACACTTAGGATTTAATAATGAAGAGCTTGAGAATATAGAAAGCTTAGATTTTAATAAAACAGTTAAAGATATTTTAGAGTTAAAAAGAAGTTATGAAGAAAAATATAAAAAACATATATCTATAGTGCCAGCTGGAGGAATTTATAGTGGGGAAGATATTGCAAAGTATCTTAAATTAGGCGCAGATGGTGTACAAATGGCAACAAGGTTCGTTGCTACAAAGGAATGTGATGCTCATATAAATTTTAAAATGGCTTATGTAAATGCAAAAAAAGAAGATATAGGAATTGTTAAAAGTCCTGTAGGTATGCCTGGTAGAGCAGTTAAAAATGATTTTATTTTAAAAGTTTCAAAGGAAAAAGAAAAAATAACAAGATGTTATAATTGTTTAATACCATGTGACCCAACTAAAACACCATATTGTATATCAAAAGCTCTTATAAGTTCAGTAAAAGGGAATGTAGATGAGGGATTAATATTTATAGGAGATAATGGATATAAAATAGATAAAATAACTACAGTTAAAGAGTTAATGGATGAATTAGTTGAAGGAATAGAAAGAGCATAAAGTATTTTAAAAATTAATTTAATATGTAATAAAAGCTTGTAAAATTAAATTTTACAAGCTTTTATTAAGTTAATGGTATAAATCTTAATTCACTATGGAAAGTGATTTTATATAGGGTTCTAAGTTGGTATTTAAAATCATGTTTAATTATAGACAAAACAAAATAAAAGTAATATAATCGTATTAGACATTTAGATAATTGTCTAAATGTCTAATATAAAATAAAGAATAAATAACAGGGGGATTAATAATGTTAAAGATAAAGAATTTATCTAAAGCTTATATTGGTGGAAAAAAAGCAGTTGATAATGTTTCAATTCAAGTTGAAAATGGCGAAATATTTGGATTTATAGGTCATAATGGTGCAGGAAAAACAACAACTATAAAATCTATAGTAGGAATATTAGATTTTGAGGAAGGGGATATCCTAATAGATAATATTTCTATTAAAGAAAAGTCTTTAGAATGTAAAAAAATTATGGCATACATACCAGATAATCCAGATTTATATGATGCTTTAACGGGAATTCAATATTTAAATTTTATAGCTGATATATATGGAGTAAGTAAAAAAGAACGAGAAGAAAGAATAAAGGAATATAGTGAAAAATTTGAAATAACAGCTTCATTAGGGGACTTAATAGCATCTTATTCACATGGAATGAAGCAGAAACTTGCTATAATATCTGCATTAATTCATGAGCCTAAACTTTTAGTATTAGATGAACCTTTTGTTGGTTTAGACCCAAAAGCTGCTCATACATTAAAAGGTATAATGAAAAAGCTTTGTTTAAATGGACATTCTATTTTCTTTTCAACTCATGTTTTAGAAGTAGCAGAAAAACTTTGTGATAAAATTGCAATTATAAAAGGTGGAAAAATTGTAGCTAATGGACCTGTAAATGAAGTTAAAGGAGATAGTTCATTAGAAGATTTATTTATGGAGTTGGTTGATAATGAGTAATTTAATTGCACTTATAAAAGTAGATTTTTTAAATTTAACAGGTATAAATAAGCTACTAAAAGAAACTTCAAAAAAAGAGAAAAGTAGAATAATACTTATGTTTTTAACTGTTGCTATAAGCATTGGAATGTTAGTTTTTATTGCCTCTAAATACTTTATGGAAATAGGAAAGCTGTTAAGTACTGTTGGAGGATTAGAAATTTTATTATATTTTGGAGTTATTGGGAGTACTGCTCTTATATTTTTCACATCATTATATAAAGCACAAGGATTTCTTTTTGGTCAAAAAGATTTTGACTTTTTAATGGCATTGCCATTAAAATCATATACAATACTTTTAAGTAAACTTCTCAACTTAGTAGTTATAAATTATTTGGTAGAAATTATAGTAATGGTTCCACCAGCTATAATTTATTTTATAAATAGTAATTCAAACTTTTTAAATGTTATAAGTTTCATTATACTTTTTATATTTGTACCATTTATACCAATAGTAGTTGCATCTATAATAGCTTTTATAATAAGTTATGTTTCATCAAGAATGAAATATAAAAATTTAGCAACAATAATAATGAGTTTTATAGCAGTAATATTATTTATGGCAATATCTATGAATTTAGATAATAGTATTAGTCCAGAAGCATTAGATGTGAATGGTATTTGTAATATGCTTAAAAAAGCGTATCTACCATCTTACTACTTTACTTTAGCAATAAAAGATTTAAATTTTTTATATGCTTCTAATTTTATATTACTTTCTATAGCAGTATTTAGTTTATTTATATATGTATTTAATAAAAGTTTTAAAGTTATAAATTCTAAACTTATGGAAACTTATAAAAAAGATAACTATAAAATGAAGGACTTAGCTGAGTCATCTCAATTAAAGGCATTAATTAAAAAAGAAATGAAAAGATATTTTTCAAGTAGTGTATATGTTTTAAATACTTTTTTTGGCATAGTTCTTTTAACAATAGTGTCAATAATAGCTTTGTTTTTCGGACAGGATCAATTAATGAAAATTTTAGACATTCCAGTAGCTAAGGACCTTATTGGAAATTTTGTAATAGTAATTATGTCATTTTGTGTAGTAATGACATGCACAACTTCATCTTCAATATCTTTAGAAAGTAATAATTTGTGGATATTAAAGTCATCTCCTATAAGAACAATAGATATATTTAAAAGTAAAATTATCTTTAACTTAAGTCTAATTTTACCAGCTGTAATAATAAATTCGGTATTATTAGCAATAGCATTTAAAGCAACATTAATTCAGTTGCTATGGTATTTAATAATACCTACATTATACGGAATTACAGTAGCTATAGGAGGGCTTATTATAAATTTATATTTTCCAAAGCTTGTTTGGACATCAGAAACAGTAGTAGTAAAGCAAAGTTTAAGTTCATTTTTAGGAGTAATGCTTGGTATGGTTATTGTAGTTATACCGGTTATTAGCTTTATATTTTTAAAAATTAAAAATATAAATATATTTATTAGCATTTTAGCTTTAGTTTTGATATGTATTATATTTATTTTATGTAATATATTAAAAAATAAAGGTGTTGAATTATTTAATAAATTATAATACTATATATAGAGACTTTAAAGGTGGAATTTTATGCAAGACATATAGAAAAAATAATTAATATATAAGTGTATTAATTTATTATTTTTTTATATGTCAAGTGTATAGTGGGTTTAAAGGAGGATAATGTGCCTCCTTTAATTTGTTTTATAACACTATATTTACATTTATAAATAATTATATAATAAGGAGAGTTTTAATGGAAAATATATTATTTGAAGATTTAAATCTAGATGAACATATATTAAAAGCTTTAAAAAATTTAGGTTTTAATAAACCGTCACAAGTACAAGAAAAAGCAATACCATATCTTTTAAGAGGGGAAGATATTATAGTTAAATCCCAAACTGGAAGCGGAAAAACTGCAAGTTTTGGTATACCTTTATGTGAGAAAACACAGGTAGAAAATTCAGTAGTACAATCATTAGTATTAGTTCCAACAAGGGAATTAGCTATGCAAGTTAAAGAGGACATATCTAACATAGGAAGATTGAAAAAGGTTAGAGCAGCAGCTATTTTTGGTAAACAACCTTTTAACGATCAAATAAGAGAATTAAAACAAAGAGTACATATTGTTATAGGAACTCCAGGAAGAGTAATAGATCATATTAATAGAGGAACATTAAAAATAGATAACATAAACTTTGTTGTAATAGATGAAGCAGATAAAATGCTTAATATGGGTTTTATAGATCAAATAAAAGAAATTTTAAATGAGATACCTAAAGAAAGGGTTACTTCATTATTTTCTGCAACTATTGAAAAGGAAATTGAAAATTTAAGTAAGAATTATATGAAATCTCCAGAAGTTTTAAATGTTGAATCTAAAGTATTAAATAAGGCTAAAATAGAGGAAAGCTATTTACACGTTGAAGACAAACAAAAATTTAAAGCTTTATGGACTAGTATCTACAGTGAAATACCTGATAGTGCAATAGTATTTTGTAATACTAAGGACAAAGTTAAGTATGTGTATGGACTTATGAAAAGAGAAGGATTTTTAGTTGAAGAGCTTCATGGTGATATGCTGCAAAATGAACGTATGCAAGTTATGGAAAAATTCAAAAATAAAGAGTTTAAAATTCTTGTTGCAACAGACATAGCAGCAAGAGGTATACATGTAGATAGTATAACCCACGTGTTTAATTATGAAGTACCAATGGAAAAAGAAAGTTATGTGCATAGGATAGGAAGAACTGGTAGAGCTGGTAAGGAAGGAAAGGCAATAACTTTTGTTGATAATTATGAAAAAAGATTTTTGAAACAAATAGAAGAATATGTAGGACATGAAATAAAAGAGGGAGAATTCCCAACTGATGAAAAAGTTAGAGAAGGAAAGAAAAAGTTTAAAGAAAGTCAAAATGATTTAAAAGATAACAAAAAGAAAATTAGTAAAGAGACTATACATAGTGATGTTGTAAAACTTTATATAAATGGTGGAAAGAAGAAGAAGATAAGAGTAATAGATATAGTTGGAGCTATAAGTAATCTTGAAGGAATTACTGGTGATGACATTGGTATAATAGATGTTCAGGATGGATGTTCTTTTGTTGATATATTAAACGGAAAAGGAAAAAAACTTTTAAGCAGTTATAAAGAAATATCTGTAAAAGGAAAAAAAGTTAAAATTCAAAAAGCTAAAAAATAATTTAAATTAAAAAGAAAACTTTGATAAGCTGGTATCTATAGATAAGACACTTTTAGTATTGTGTACAGTCTATAGGTACCAGTTTATTAACTTCTATTATTTACCAACTTCTTTAAATAAGTTTACACCAGATAATACACATAATATTGCTGAAAATCCTAATCTTGCCCAATCCATTGAGAGCCATAAATCTCCACCTAACACTACATCAGGTGAAGTATTAAATTTATCGACATAAATTCCAATATTCCAAAATAATTTAAGAGATATTAATAAGCAAATAAGGCTTAATATAAAAATACTTATGTTCAAAATTTTATCTTTCATAATTATCCTCGCTTTATTCTTAGTTTAATAAAAGTTACGTAAACTTTAATTCTTAATTCAATAATTATACTAAAAACTCCTTTTAAAAAATAATTTATTACTCTTTTGTCCTATAATTGTCTAGGATAAATAATTTTAATATAAAAAAAGCAAGGGAGCTTTGCAATTCTAACAAATAGTTAATTTTAAACAGCTCCCGTTGCTACTATAAGAATTTAGTGTTAAAGAAAATATTTTTATTACTTACAAAACTAACTTTTATATCAGGGTTATAATATAAAATGAAAACTTCATTTAAAATGGTTTCTATAGGAGAAGAAAGTTTAATTGTATTTTTAGAGAAAAGAACTTCACTGTAAACTACAATGACAACTTGTCCTATAAAATCTAATATCTCTATAGGCAAGTAGTATTTTGTAAGCAAACAGCCTTTAAAATACATATTATTATAAAGTGCAATATAAAATAAATGTGCAACATCTTCTTCTGTGAAAGAAGAAATTTCAAAATTAATTTCTGTATTAGAAGAATCGAACACTCTAACATATACTGTTGTATCTTTTAGATTATAAAACTTTGGAAGTATTGCTCTAATACACTTTGCTATATTGTCATTACAATTTACAAATACATTTATAAGATATATATTATTTTTCAAGAATATAGGTTCTTCTATTTTAATATATGAGTAGTTACCAATTGCAAAAGTAAGTTTTTGTTTAAGAATATTTAAATCTTTTTGAAAAGTATTTTCTAGCATACTAACACCTCTATGGTATGAAGTTACTAAGGGATAAAACTTAGTATATTATAAAATACTTCTACAAAACTACTCTGTAAAGTATAAAATTAATCATAAAATAGTTTATTATGGTCTTTCAAATTGACATTAAATTTATTTATTTCAGAACTTGAATACATAAAATAGTGATAAAAGCTTGTAATAATCTAAATTTAATTTAGAGCTTGTTTCACTATAAAATATGATAAGTTAAAATATAGTTCTGTACTTTAATATATGTGAAAAGCGGATAAGTTGGCACTTAAATTTAAAAAAATATATTTACATAAAATAAAATAAAACATAAAATATTACAATAAGGTATTGGGATTGCATAACATATTGAAAAATAATACATTAAAGTAAAATATATTAATTACTTTAATTAGAGAATGTTAACATTATTTGCAATGAAAAAATAATTATTTAACCGGTTATTGTTGATAATTTAAATTTTATAGTATAACATTTATGTAGTAACTACCAAAATGTTCAATTAGTAAATTAAAAGTAGGTAAATAGATTTGAAATTTAACTTTTAATAATTTTATTTATCTTTATCAAAAGGTTGGTTTAAAGTGAAAAATTATTTTGTTATTTAACAATGTAATAAGTTTACAGACCTATATTTTGTTAATATTACTAAAATTAAATATAGAAATATAGTGAGGTATTAAAATGTCAAAAATATTAGTATTAGCGGAAAAACCTAGTGTAGGAAGAGATTTAGCTAGGGTTTTAAAATGTAATTCAAATAAAAGATCATATATAGAAGGAAATAAATATATAGTTACTTGGGCTTTAGGTCATTTAGTAACATTAGCATCACCAGAAAGCTATGATGATAAATATAAAAGCTGGAACATGGAAAACTTACCGATGCTTCCCAATAAAATGAAACTTGAAGTTATTAAGAAAAGTTCGAAACAGTTTTATGAAATAAAAAAACTTTTAGGAAGAAATGATATAGAGTCTATAGTAATTGCAACAGATGCAGGTCGTGAAGGTGAACTTGTTGCAAGATGGATACTTGATAAATGTCACTATAGAGGATCCCTTTCAAGACTTTGGATAAGTTCTCAAACGGATAAAGCTATTTTAGATGGTTTTAAAAATTTAAAAAATGGAAAAGAATATGAAAATCTTTATAAGGCAGCAACAGCTAGAGCAGAGGCTGACTGGGTTGTAGGATTAAATGTTACAAGAGCATTAACTTGTAGATATAATGCATCTCTTTCAGCAGGAAGAGTTCAAACTCCTACACTTGCAATGATTGTAAATAGAGAAAATGAAATTAAGCATTTTAAACCAAAAGCATATTATACAATAAATGGGAAATGCAATGGGTTTAATTTAACACATGTAGATAATAAGAATAATTCTAGAATATTTGATGTTAAAGTGGCAGAAAGTATAGTTGCTAAAACAAATAAAGAAGAAGGAACTGTAGTAGAAGTTAAGGAAAGTGCTAAAAAGAATTATGCACCTATGCTTTATGATTTAACAGAACTTCAAAGGGATTGTAATAAAATATTTGGATATTCGGCAAAACAGACTTTATCTATAATGCAAAGACTTTATGAAAATCATAAAATATTAACATATCCAAGAACAGACTCAAGACATATAACAACAGATATAGTTCCAACATTAAAAGATAGATTAAAATCTATTTCTTTTGGGAATTATAGAATGTTTTGTGATGATATAATAAGAAAAGGTATTAAAGCTAATAAATCTTTTGTAGATAATAATAGAGTAAGTGACCACCATGCTATAATTCCAACGGAAGAAAGAGTAATTATCTCACATTTAAGTAGTGAAGAACGCAATGTGTATGATTTAGTTATAAAAAGATTCTTATCTGTAATGTTGCCGCCGTTTGAATACATTCAAACAACAGTTGATGTAAATGTAAAAGGCGAAAGATTCTTAGCTAAAGGTAAAGTTGTACAGTCTAAGGGATGGAAAGCTGTATATGATAGAGAAATGGATGATGACAAAGAGGATATAGATGATTTAAGAGAGCAAATGCTACCTAAATTTGAAAAGGGTGAAAAAGTTAAAATTTTATCTGTGGACATGAAAAAAGGAGAAACTAAACCACCAGCAAGATTTAATGAAGGTACATTGCTATCTGCTATGGAAAATCCACAAAAATATGTTCATGTAGATAAAAATGCTGCTAAGACTTTAGGTGAAACAGGTGGAATTGGTACTGTTGCTACAAGAGCTGATATAATAGAAAAATTATATAATATGTTTTATATTGAGAAAAAAGGTAAAGATATAATTCCTACATCAAAAGGAATACAACTAATAGATTTAGTTCCTGAAGATTTAAAATCACCACTTTTAACTGCGCAATGGGAAAGTGATCTAGAACTTATAAGCAAGGGTAAGGCTAATGATAAAAAATTTATAACTTCTATGAGAGATTATGCAACTAAACTTGTTGGAGATGTAAAATCAAGTAGTGATAAATTTGTACATGACAATGTTACTGGAAGTAAATGTCCAAAATGTGGGAAATATATGTTAGAAGTAAAAACTAAAACTGGTGTTATGAATGTATGCCAGGATAGAGAATGTGGACATAGAGAATCTATAAGTAGAACAACAAATGCAAGATGTCCAGAGTGTAAGAAAAAGCTTATTTTAAAAGGACATGGA
This sequence comes from Clostridium sp. CTA-19, assembly GCF_054767855.1. Taxonomy (NCBI): domain Bacteria; kingdom Bacillati; phylum Bacillota; class Clostridia; order Eubacteriales; family Clostridiaceae; genus Clostridium; species Clostridium sp. CTA-19. The sequence continues at coordinate 87,891 of NZ_BAAABH010000011.1, forward strand.
GAAGGACAAATTTATGTATGTTCTGGTGCAAACTGTAACTTTAGAGAAAAAGCTTCATCATTTAATAAAAGATTTGATAAAAAAAGTGATAAAGTTAATAAAAGAGATGTAAATAATTATATGAAGAAGATGAAAAAAGAAGCTGACGCACCAATAAATGATGCTTTTGCAGGATTAATGGATTTATTTAAAGAATCAAATAAATAGGATTAGAATAAAAAACAAATGAAATAAAAGGTATGAAATAGTGTAAAGAAGACTAGAGCTTTAACTATTTCATACCTTTTCTATGTAATTATAGTGGATTTGTTTACTAGATTATATAAATTATGTAAAATATAAGAAGGTTTAATGTTATTATTCTTATTTATAATGTTGTGATATGTTTAAATATTTTGTAAAATATCATAAATTTATTATTTTAGGGGGAAATTTAATGGAAAATAATTCGGAAGTAGTTTCTTGGAAGAAGATTATAACCATATTATTTTTAGGATGGACTATTATTTGGATTAGTAGAACAGTTTTAAATCCTGTTTTACCTAACATTAAAGAGGGGTTAAATGTTCAATCTGATTCAAGATTAGCATTAGTATTTAGTTCTTATTTTTTAGCTTACACTTTAATACAAATACCAGCAGGTATAATGTCAGACAAATATGGGGAAAAGAGAATTTTAATACCAAGTTTTATTATTTTTGCAATAGCTAGCTTTTGTATGGGATTAGCACCTTCAATAGAAGTTATGTATATTGCTAATTTCTTTTGTGGATTAGCTAGTGGTGTATTTTTTGCTTGTTCCTACTCTCTTTCAATAAAAAATATTCCGTTAAATAAAAGAACTTTTTCAAATGCAGTGATTAATAGTGGTACGGCTATTGGTATGGGAATCGGGATGATAGGATCTACATTTTTAAGTATCTTAGGTTTTAAGTGGAGAACACTATTATTTATTACTAGCGCAATTATTGTAATGGTACTATTAATTTTTATAAAATTTTTACCAAACAATACACCAATAGTGAAAAAATCAAAAAGTGAAGGAACTTCAAAAACTTCATTAAAAACTATTTTAAATTTAAGATTAATAGCTGTTTCATTTGTTTACTTTTCAATTTGTTATGGATATTACATGATGGCTACTTGGTTACCTAATTTTCTACAAGCTGAACGTGGATTTGAAGGGATGATGGTGGGGTACATTTCTGCTGTAAGTGCATTTTCGGCATTACCAAGTGCAATATTTTTTGGAAAAATTTCTGATAAATTTAATAAGTATAAATTAAAAATAATAGTTTATCTTATTATACTTTCGGCAATCGCACTTTATGTCAGTGCGCAGGCTAGTTCAAAAGTAATATTATTGATTGGATTAATTTGTTATGGCTTCTTTGGAAAACTTGCAATAGATCCAATTATTGTTTCTTATGTTGCAGAGATTACAGAACCAAAGAATTACGGATTAACTTTAGGGATATTTAATTTCTTTGGAATGTCCGGTTCAGTACTATCCCCTTATATAACAGCAGTAGTTTGTGATTTAACAGGTTCAAAAGTAATAGGTTTTTATCTATCTACAATATTAATGATGTTAGGAGCTCTAATTTTATGGATTAGTAGTAGAAAAAGAAAAAGTAATGAGTTGAAGAATGCATCTATTTAAAATTAGATAATAATTACTTATTGTGAACAATGGATTTATAAAATCGTATTTAAATACAAGTTAGCATAGAAAAATAAAGAAGGTGAGTATTTCATTAAAAGGTGAGATGCTCACTTTTTATTTCTGATAATAATATAGGTAAACAGGCTCTAATTTAAAATTATTCGTAAATCTAAAAAATTTTTATTTCAATTTAGAACATCAACATCTTAAAAAATATATGTATATTAAGTAATTATATTATTATAAATACTATAAATTATACATTTACTTTTTATAAAATCAATTTGATGGTAAATGTATGTTACATGATTTTAGCAATTAAAATAGATTAAATGTAATTATTGCTATAGTTCGTTTAAAATTAAAATATTAGTAAAAATTTTATTATTGTAATTACTAAAGGCTTATGATGTTTTGCCTTCGATTTAAACTAAGTAAATGCTTACAAAAATCATTTTAAATAATTTGTTGTTTAAAAATTGTAACAATTGTATAAAAAAAGATGTAAAATTTATCGCTATTGAACAATGACTAAATATTCAAAATTTTATATATTTATTTCAAGGGGGTTGTCAGAATAAATAATAAAATGGGGGCGAAGATTATGGATACTTTGGAGGCAAAGATAGAAAGAAAAGAGAAAATTCAATATTGGCAAAGGTTAGTAATACTATTTTGTTTAGGTTGGACAGTCATATGGATTAATAGAACTGTACTAAATCCAGTTTTACCTGAGATTATGTCAGAACTTAATATTAAATCTGAAGCTAGTGCAGGTTTAATAAGTAGCTTATTCTTTTTACCATATACAGTTTTGCAAGTTCCATCTGGTTATCTGGGAGATAAGTTTGGAAGAAAGTTAATTTTAGTTCCAGGGCTTATACTTTTTGGATGTGGAGCTATACTATCTGGATTAGCAGTAACTTTTACAATGTTTTTAGCAGCTAGAGTTTTAACAGGAATAGGTCAGGGGTCATATTTTGGTCCAGTATATTCATTAACTGCAGAAACAATTCCAAAAGAAAAAAGAGGATTATCAACAGCAATAATAAATAGCGGATCAGCTTTAGGTATGGCAATAGGACTAATTGGCTCTAGCTATTTAGTAAAAGAAGTTCAAATAGATTGGAGAATATTACTATTTATAAGTGGAGCTTTAGGAATAGTAACAGCGTTATTGTTTAAAAAATACATAAAATCCACACCTCCTATAGCTAAAAATAATTCTAATAAAACAAATGTAGGAGAAAATGAAAAAGTATCTATATTAACTATACTTAAAAATCCTAAAATGATTGGAACATGTGTATTATATTTTGCAACATGCTATGGATACTACATGATAGTCACATGGCTTCCAGCATTCTTAGAACAAGAAAGAGGGTTTCAAGGTGCTGCAATTGGTATAGTATCATCACTAGTAGCATTTACTTCAGTACCAGGGGCATTAATATTTAGTAGAGTGTCAGATAAATTTATGAATAAGAAAGTAGCATTAATAATATTTTTAGAGGTAATAGGAGCTATTACACTTTATGCAACGGTTGTGGTTAATAGCAATGAACTTTTAATAGTGTGTCTTGTTTTATATGGATTGTTTGGAAAACTTGCAGTAGATCCTATATTAGTTTCTTATGTAGCTGATATAGCGGATCCAAAAGTGCTTACAACAACATTTGGATTATTCAATTTCTTTGGAATGTCAGCATCAGTAGCAGCGCCTTATATTACAGGTATGATATCAGATGCAACAGGAACTAAAATATCTGGTTTTTACTTATCAGCGATTATTATATTAGTGGGTATAGTTACTATGCTAATTTGCAATATGAATTGGAAAAATAGAAAAATTGAAACATCTTAATATATAAACGGTTCTTTAGTTATAAAGCTTTTAGTTTATATCTAAAGAGCTACATTAAAGATGAACACAGTAAATAATAGTTAATTCTTAGGGGGAAAATATATGGGTAATTTGGGACAAGAAGTAGAAATTATGTTAGATTGGATAGCGAATTTTGCAAAAGATTCAAATGGTGGAGTTACACGTTTGTTATATTCAAAAGAATGGTTAAATACTCAGCAAGGATTAGAAAGCAAGATGAAAGAACTTGAATTTGATAAAGTTTACTACGATGAAGTAGGAAATGTATTTGGACGATTAGAAGGAAGTAGCTTTAAAAATGAAACTATATTAACAGGATCACATGTTGATACAGTTAAAAATGGTGGAATATATGATGGACAATATGGAATTGTAGCAGGAATATTAGCACTGAAGTATTTAAAAGAAAAATACGGACAACCATTAAGAAATATTGAAGTTGTTTCAATGGCAGAAGAAGAAGGAAGCAGATTTCCTTATGTGTTCTTAGGGGTAAAAAATATATTTAATATGATTGAAAAAGAAGATTTAATAGGGAAAACTGATACAGAAGGTATTAAATTTGAGTGTGCTATGAGAAAATCAGGTTTTAGATTTAAAACAGATGATGATCCTAAAAGACAAGATATAAAGGCTTTTATAGAAGCTCATATAGAACAAGGAAATGTTTTAGAACTTGAGAAAAAAGATATTGGAGTAGTATCTAGTATAGTTGGACAAAAAAGATTTATATTTGAACTTTCAGGACAATCGAATCATGCTGGAACAACTCCTATGAAATATAGAAAAGATACACTTTATACAACTTCCCTTATTATAAGTAATATTGTGGGAAAAGCTAGAAAGTATTCCGATCCTCTTGTTGCAACAGTTGGAAAAATAGATATTACACCTAACACCTCTAATGTTGTTCCGGGAAAGACTATATTTACACTTGATGTAAGACATACCAATAAGGGAATTCTTAAAGAATTTACAGATATGATTTGTGAAGATTCTAAAAAAATTGCAAAAGAGAATGATGTTGAAATTGATATCAATATGTGGATGGATGAAGATCCAGTTCCGATGGATAAAAAAATAGTGAATGTACTTAAAGAGCAATGCAATAAAGAAAATGTAAATTATAAGATAATGCATAGTGGTGCAGGACATGATTCGCAAATAATGGCACAATTTGTACCAACAGCAATGATTTTTGTTCCAAGCAAAGATGGAATTAGTCATTCACCATTAGAATATACAGAGACTAAACATTTAGAAGAAGGTGTTAATTTGCTAATAAATAGCCTTTATGAACTTGCTTATAAATAAAAGACATTAATAAGAAGTAAAGAAGATTCTGATAAAATGCAATCTATAAATACTATATATTTAAAAAATTTAAAAGAATCTTATAGAAATAGAGGAGGAAAGAATATGTTGTTTACAGTAATAAAAAAGAACTCTTATCAAGATTCTGTAAATTTGATGTTGCTTACAAAAAGTTTATCTTCAATGGAAGGTATATCACAAATTTCAGTAATGATGGGAACACCTGCAAATAAAGATATCTTTAAAAATTCTGGATTATATACAGAAGAATTGGAAGATGCTTGTCCAAATGATATTTGTATAGTAGTTGATACAGAAGATAAATCAAAAATTGATGAAGTTATGATGGAGATAGAAGATTTTATAAAAAATCAAAGCTCTAAATCAAAGGGTAGCAAAATTCCAAGTGCTAGAACTTTTGACACAGCTATATCAAAGGTTAATGATGCTAATTTAGCGCTTATTTCAATAGCGGGGGAATATGCAACAGATGAAGTTGAGAGGGCATTAGATAGGAATTTAAACGTATTTTTATTTAGTGATAATGTAAACATAGAAGATGAGAAAAGATTAAAAGAAAAAGCAGATCAAAAAGGTTTAATACTAATGGGACCAGATTGTGGTACTTCAATTTTAGGTGGAGTTCCCTTAGCTTTTGCTAATGTCATTGAAAAAGGAAATATAGGTGTTGTTGGGGCTTCAGGTACAGGAATACAAGAAATAACAACTATAATTTCGAGATATAAAAAAGGAATAACTCATGCAATAGGTACTGGAGGAAGAGATTTATCTTCACAAGTGGGAGCTATAACTGCAATAAGGGCATTAAGAGCACTTGCGAAAGATGAAGAAACAGATGTAATAGTTTTTGTGTCTAAGCCACCATCACCGGAAATTATGGATAAAGTTATTAAAGTCTTTACAGAACTAGAAAAACCAGTAGTAGCAATATTTTTAGGAGAAAAACCTAGAAAAAATCATGATAATGTACATTATGCATGGACTTTAGATGAAGCAGCATTAAAAGCAGTTGAATTATCTAACATGAATACTATTTCTTATAAGAAAATAGAAAGTACAATTCCAGAAGTAAAAATTATAAAAGAAAATAAAAATAAAAGATTTATAAAAGGTCTTTATTGTGGAGGAACATTAGCATTAGAAGCGGCAATGATTATAAGGGATTATCTTAAAATAGAAGATGATAAAAATCACGATAATGGTATTATGCTTCATTATGAAAATCATGAAATTATAGATTTGGGTGATGATAAATATACAAAGGGAAGACCACATCCAATGATAGAACCATCACTTCGTGTTGATGAGCTTAAAAAAGTTATAGAAATGAAAGAAACTGCAATTATATTAATGGATAATGTAATTGGATATGGTGGACATAATGATGTAGCATCAGTATTTGCACCGGTTATAAAAGAAGCTAGAGAAAAAGCTAAGAAAAATGGAAATGAAATAATATTTATCGGATCTGTAACAGGAACTAATAATGACCCAAAAACATATGAGGATCAAGTAGAAATACTTAGAGAATCAGGAGCTATTATCTGTGAAAGCAATGCGTTAGCTGTAAAATTAGCAACAAAAATCATTGATTACTTAAATTGTGAAAAAACTGTAGAAGAAGAAAAAAAAGAAATTAATGATAGAGTTATAAAGCTTATTTCAGATAAACCTAAGGTTATAAATATAGGTCTTAAACATTTTGCAGAAACAGTTAAAAAATATGAAAGTGATGTGGTACAGTACAATTGGTCACCAATTGCTGGTGGAGATAAAAGATTGGCTAAAATATTAGAAAAGTTGAAATAGACTTTAAGGGGGAATTAGTTATGATGTTTAATACAATTGATGAGGCTAATACAGCAGTTATTGAAAAAATAAAAGAAGGTCAACCATTTTTAATAGATGTTGTTCCAGCAAAAACAGTTATTAAAGAATTAAATGAAAGGGTGTTATTACATGCAGGACCACCAATAGTGTGGGAGAGAATGACAGAACCAATGCAAGGATCTTGTATTGGAGCAGCTCTTTTTGAAAAGTGGGCAAGTAATGAAGATGAGGCCAGAAAAATGCTAGAAAATGGTGAGATTAAATTTATACCTTGTCATCATGTTGACGCTGTTGGACCAATGGGCGGTATTACTTCTGGAAACATGCCTGTATTAGTTGTTGAGAATAAAGTAAATGAAAAAAGAGCTTATTGCACTATGAATGAAGGAATTGGTAAAGTTTTAAGATTTGGCGCTTATGGTGAGGAAGTTATAAATAGATTACATTGGATGAAAGATGTACTAGCTCCAGCACTATCAAAAGCTTTAGGACAAATAGATGGTGGATTGAATGTAAATGTAATAATTGCAAAAGCAATAACGATGGGTGATGAATTCCATCAACGTAATATAGCAGCTTCAGTATTATTTTTAAAAGAAATCATGCCATATTTATTAACAGCAGATATATGTGAGAAAGAATTAAGACAGGTAACAAAATTTTTAGCAGATACAGACCAATTCTTCTTAAATATAATGATGGCTACATGTAAAGTAATTATGGATTCTGCTAGAACTATTAAAGAAGGAACAATTGTAACTGCATTAACTCGTAATGGAGATAACTTTGCAATACGTGTTAGTGGGTTAGGTGATGAGTGGTTTACCGCTCCAGTCAATACTCCAGAGGGATTGTTCTTTAGTGGATTTAGCCAAGAGGAAGCTAATCCGGATATGGGAGATAGCGCAATTACAGAATCTTTTGGTGTTGGTGGAATGGCTATGATAGCAGCTCCAGGAGTAACACGTTTTATAGGAGCTGGTGGATTTGAAGATGCTTCAGCTATAAGTGAGGAAATGAGTGAAATATGTATAGCAAGAAACCCTAATTATAGTATACCTACTTGGGACTTTCAAGGAACTTGCTTAGGAATTGATGTAAGAAAAGTTGTTGAAACAGGAATAACGCCACTTATAAATACGGGAATTGCACATAAAAAAGCAGGAATAGGACAAATTGGGGCAGGTACAGTGAGAGTGCCACTTGGATGTTTTACTAAAGCCTTAGAAGCATTAGCTAAAAAATATGGAGTAGAAGTTTAATAAATAATATGTATACTGTAAAAGCAAATCAGTATAGTAAAGATATTTTAAGTGAAAATAATTTTTTTGAAAGTGGCGAATTTCATGAGGAATATGGAAAAATTCATAGTATATTTAAAAAAAGCTTAAATATAAAGATAAGTTCAAAATTAATTAATATAATTGGAAATGTTAATATGAAGTTGCCATTTAGTATTGAAGTAAATGATAGTATAATAGAATATTTAACTTATAATTTATCGGTAGGAGATAATGTATCAATAAATTATAAAAATAAAAAAGTTATTTTTAATAATATAGGGTTAGAACTAAGTATTTTAGATGGAGAATATGAATACACCATAAAAAATAAAAATTTTAATAGCAATACAGTTAAAAAAAATTTAAAAATAATAGGTGACTTTATAGAAAATTCTAATATACAAAATGGATTTTCTAAATCAAATAAAGAGTTTTTAGAAAGATTATCGTATAATGAAAATACTCAAATTGATGAGTTTTATAATAATATTATCAGACTTAAAAATGTTGTAGTGTTTAATAGAGAAAAAGAAGATTTGTTTAGCTATTTCATTGGTAGAGGAAAGGGATTAACACCTAGTGGTGATGATTTAATTCTTGGGTTAATCTCATTTCTAAAAATATCAGGAGAGGATAATATGTCTAAGGAGCTTTATAAATATTTACAAAATAAAGGTAGGAAAAGAACTACAGATATTTCTTTAGAATATCTAATGTATGGATGTAAAGGTAAAGTGGGTCATATGATTAATGATTTATGTGAAGCCATGTTAGATAGTGACTTAGATATAATAGAAGAAAAATTAATTAATGTAAGTAAAAAAGGGCATACATCAGGTATAGATACTATACTTGGAATATTTTTAGGTATGGTAGCCATAATAGAAAAAAATAAATTAAATAAAATAGGAGTGAATTAAAATGGGATATCCAAATGACTTATTAGCATCAAGATCAATAATTAAACACGGAAGTTTTGCGTTAATAGCGCCTGAAGGACTAGTAAATAATGTAGTTCCAGGATTTGAAGATTGTAGAGTTTCAATACTTGCTTCACCAAAATTAGGTTCAAGTTTTGTAGATTATATAATAACAATGAGTAAAACAGGAAGAACAACTAAAGGATTTGGTGGATATGGAATAGAAACTTTTGTTTATTGTATTGAAGGTAAAATCAAAGTTACTGTAAAAGATAAAGAACATATAATTGAAGGTGGAGGATATGTATATTGTCCTCCAAAGGAAAGTATGAATTTAGAAAATATAAATGAAAATGATTCTAAAATATTCTTATATAAACAAAAATATCAACCATTAGAAGGACACGAACCTTGGCTTGTAGTTTCTAGTATAAAAGAGCAACCGGAATTAGATTATGATGATATGACTAATGTAAAAATAATAGATTTTCTGCCAAAAGATATTGCTTTTGATATGAATTTCCATATATTAACTTTCTATCCGGGAGCATGTCATCCATTTGTTGAAACACATGTACAAGAACATGGAGCGTATTTATTACAAGGAGAAGGTGTTTATAATCTAGATAATCAATGGATACCAGTAAAGAAAAATGATTATATATGGTTTGGACCGTATGTACCACAATGTTGTTATGGAGTAGGAAGAGAAAACTTATCATATATTTACTCAAAAGATTGTAATAGGGATGTCCTATTATAGAATCAGCAAATTTAAATCCATATTATAAGGGGGACTATAAAATGAGATTAACAAAAGCAGAGTTGCACAAACTTATGAAAAATAAATTACACAAAGCTGGGTTAAAAGAAGAGCATGCAGACATTGTTGCGGATGTATTAGCACATGCTGACGCAAGAGGTATACACTCACATGGAGCTATGAGAGTTGAGTATTATGCTGAAAGAATATCTAAGGGTGGAACTAATAAAAATCCTAACTTTACTTTTGAAAAAACTGGTCCATGTAGTGCAATATTTGATGGGGACAATGGAGCAGGACATGTAGCAGCAAAACTTGCTATGGATGAAACTATAAAAATAGCTAAAGAAAATGGTGTTGCGATAGTTGGAGTTAGAAGAGTTGGACATACTGGAGCTCTTTCATATTTTGTTCAACAAGCAGCAAGTGAAGGATTAATTGGAATTGCTTTATGTCAATCAGATCCAATGTGCGTTCCTTACGGCGGAACTGAACCTTATTATGGAACAAATCCAATAGCTTTTGCAACTCCAAGTAAAAGTGGAAAATATTTAATGATGGATATGGCTACAACTATTCAAGCTTGGGGAAAAATATTACATGCAAGATCTAAGGGTACACCAATTGACCCTACGTGGGCTGTTGATAAAGATGGAAATCCAACAGGAGATCCATTAAAAGTTAATGCTCTTACACCGATAGCAGGTCCTAAAGGATATGCACTACAAATGATGGTAGATGTTTTATCAGGGGTATTACTTGGATTGCCTTTCGGAAAAAGGGTTACTTCTATGTACAGTGATTTAACAGAGGATAGAAACTTAGGACAATTAAACATAGTTATTAATCCAGCATATTTCACTAATGTGGAAAAATTCTTAGAAAACATAGATCAGACTATGGAAGATTTAAGTACTATGAAACCCGCATCAGGGTTTGATAGTGTAAGATATCCAGGTCAATCAAGTATGATAAGAGAAGAAAATTATAAAAGAGATGGAATTGAAATTGTAGATGAGATATATAATTACTTAACTTCAGATGATGTACATTATAATAACTATGATCATAAAGGTGCATTTGCTGTTAAATAATAAAGATGGTGCAGTGGGGGATAATATGGGGAATAAAATAGTTATAGCGTTAGGTGGAAATGCTTTAGGGAATAATTGTAAGGAGCAAATGGAGGCAGTAAAGTATACATCTAATTCCATAGTCGATTTAATAGCGGAAGGTAATGAAGTAGTAATTGCCCATGGGAATGGTCCACAAGTTGGAATGATAAATCTAGCTATGGAATCTAGAGAAATGCCGCTGCCAGAGTGTGGGGCTATGAGTCAAGGATATATAGGATATCACCTGCAAAAGGCAATAAGAGAAGAGTTTAGAAATAGAGGCATAGATAAAGATGTAGTATCAATAATAACTCAATCTTTAATAGATAAAAATGATAAAGCATTTAAAAACCCAACTAAACCGATTGGATCATTTTATTCTAAGGAAGAAGCTTTAGAGCTAGAAAGAAAAAAAGGATATACTATGTTAGAAGATGCTGGTAGAGGATATAGAAGAGTAGTACCTTCACCATTACCAACAGATATAGTTGAAAAAAAAGTTATAAAATCACTTATAAAAGATGGACATGTAGTAATTACAGTAGGTGGTGGTGGTATACCAGTTGTAGAAGAAAATGGGGCTCTAGTAGGTATTCCGGCGGTAATAGATAAGGATTTTGCCAGTGAAAAATTAGCAGAAATTATAGATGCAGATTATTTGATAATTTTAACTGCTGTAGATAAAGTTGCTATAAATTATGGAAAGTCTAATGAAAGATGGTTAGACCAATTGAGTATAGAGGAAACTAAAAAATATATTGAAGAAGGACATTTTGCACCGGGATCTATGCTACCCAAAGTAGAGGCTGCATTAAAATTTGCAAATAGCAAAAAAGGACGTAAGGCTCTTATTACATCTTTAGAAAAGGCAAAAGATGGCATAAAGGGGAATACAGGTACTTTAATTTCGGATAAATAATAATAGTAGCTATAAAAAAAGTATGAATCAAACTAGAAGATCGTTTGATTCATACTTTTTTAAGTATTCTTTGAATTATATTTTTAAGATAGCATGGACTGAATTTCTAAGGCTAATTGAATAGTGAAAGAATCACTACTATCATTTAAAGACATATCAAGAAGCTCTTCACATCTAGATAAACGATATTTTACAGTATTTCTATGTACATATAAGGCCCTTGCTGTTTTAGATAAATCATATTTATTGTCTATATAAGCTTTTAGTGTTTGTAAAAGTATATTTTTTTCTTTAGAACTTTTTAAAACTAGTCTGCCTAATATGTTTGAAGAAAACTCTTTTAAAGTTTTTTCAGGAAGCATTTGAAGTATATCTCTACTTTCTTGAATTTTATAATATTGAACAAAGTTGGACTTTTGTAGGTCATACCCTAAATTTAAAGCTTGAAGTGAATCTAAATAAGCATTTTTAATCTTAGTTATATTTCTAACTGGTGAGCTTACACCAAAGGAAACAGGCATATCATCAAAACAACCCTTTTGAACACTAAAAATTAAATCCTCAATAAGCTTTTGAATAACATTATTGTATTGTTCTATTTGAATAATAATTATAAAATAAGTATTTTGAGTAAAAACAATGGTATCTAAATTTAATTCTTTTGATTTTTTCTCTACACTGTTAATTAAATGAAAAGTAGCTAAAGATACCTTGTTTTGATTTGCTATTTCAGAATTTTTATAGGGATTATAAAAATCAAATGAACCAGTTATACACATATATTTACAACTATCCTTTAGTCCATATTGAGATCCCTTTTTTATAAATTCTGATGTGTTAGATATATTGCCATATAACATATCAAAGAAGAATGTAGATTTAATTTTACTTTTATTTTTAAATTGCATTTGATTCTTTATGATACAAAAAGATAAAGCATAAATTATTTGCTCAATAGATGTATTAGATAATGGATATATAAGTTTATTTGAATCTAACACTATTAATATATTAGGTATATGATATACTGTAGGAACAATAAAGGTAGAAAAAGTAGTTTGCTCCGATGTATTAACATCTACTAATGATTCATTAGTACAAGAACCATATTTGTCTTTATCTGATTTTATAATTGAGATAATATTTTCAATAAGTATATCATTATTTTTATCTAAGTATGTAGAAGCACTTATAATATCTAGCTTATAATCTAAAAGAACAACAGAAGTGTCAATTATTAAACTAAGCTTATGTAAAAGGTAATCTATATTATGATTTTTAAGCATCATATCAGTGAATTCTTTCTGTAAATTTATTGCGTGAAATAATTCAGCGCTTTTATAGTTGCATAAATATCCTGTTATATGAGATGATAGTTCACCTAATGTGCTGTTTCCTGTTAAAATTAATATTGGAAAATTGAGTTGATTAGCAGTTTCAACAACTGATGGTGGAATTTCTTTTATAAATCTATTTTCTTTTATTATTAATCCTGAGACCCCGATATTGTTTAAAGATATAATGAATTTATTTAATTTTTTAGCATCATCTTTAAACCCATATCCTGTAGTTAAAAGCAAATCGTTTTCATTTAACATAGAAGCAATATCGTCTGTATCAGAAATATTAACAAAGTTTACAGATCTATCTAATCCTTTTTCACCAGCAATAATTTTACACTTTTTAAATATGTCTAAATCAAATAAATCTTTTAAAAATTTCATTGATTAATCCCCCTAAACCCCTAAAGTAAACATGGAAATGGTATTAATTACTAGATATAATTTTATCACTTTACAATATAAATGTATACTCTATAGCATGATTAAATATTTAATCATGTTATGTTAATAAAAAAGTTTAGAGAAGATTGGTAAGTAAATTTTAAAAATTAAAAAATATTATTGTAATAAAATCTTAAGAATATTTATCATAGGTAGTGAATTACATTTATATACATTATAATATAACTAGGGGTTTAAGGAATAGGGGGGAGTGTAAATGAAAAAAATTTCAGTAATTATTATTACAATGTTCTTATGTGTATTTTTAATAGGTTGTGAAGAAGAAAAAATTACAGAAGAAATGTATAATGCTTATTTAAATGAAAATGTTAAGGCATTAAATTTAGAAGAAGTTGATGATTTTTCAAATTTAGGCTTTCTAGATTCAGATATGAAAAAATCAGATTTGATTTTAATAGGTGAAGGCCATGGAACTAAAGCTAATTATTCTATTAAGATGAAGTTTTTAAAGTATATGAGCAAAAATTTTGATTTAAAATATCTATTGCTTGAAGGTAGCTATGTTAATAGTATAAAAATAAATAGATACTTGGATACAGGTGATGAAAAGCTTTTAGATGATATATATTTTTCAAATAAAGAAGACTATGAATTTTACAAAGAATTATATAAATTCAACTCAAGTTTAGATAAAAAGGATAGAATTATTACTTTGGGTATAGATGCAGCAACAACTGATGAAACATTAAATTATCTACAAGAAGAATTATCTAAAATAAAATTGGATAGCAAGAGTAAAGAACATCTTAACAAAATTATAGAAATTAATAAAATAAGTACTGAAGTAGCAAATAATAATAGTGTTAATAAGGAAGATTATAACAATATAAAACAATCTATTTTGAAGTTATATGAAGAAATGGATGGGTATAAAGATTATTATAAGAAAAATTTAAGCAAAGAAAATAATAGAAATTTATTTTTAGTATTAAATTCAATATACAATACTCAAAATGCTGTTAATTTTGATGATGAAAATAAAAATTTAGATGAGATATTAAGCAATATTACTAATATTAGAGACAATATTATGTATAACAATTTTAAAACAATATCAAAATATTTTAATGAAGGAAAATATTTTGGACAATTTGGCGGACAACATTGCTATACTGCTTCAGGGATAAACTTATCAGATGAGTTAAAAGAAAATGAATCTTTTGGTACGTTAATTAATGAAGATAATAATGTTAAAATGATCACTATAATGACATTATATGAAAACTGCAATCACTATTTAAATGGTGTAATTAATTACACAGATTATAATAATAACAATATAATTGAAAAACACATAAATACTGATAACTCCATAATTAAATTAAATGGAGAAAAATCACCATACTCAAAAACTTTAGATCAAAATTTATTAATTGGAGATGAAATTATATTGGATAATGATAAAGTAACAACAGACTATTTTCAATATATAATTCTAGTTAAAAATTCACCACAAGTAGAACCATTAGAGTAAAGATAATAAATGTGAATATTAAATAAAAAGGGCAAATATATCTGTCCTTTTTATTTAATAACATAATTAATTAGGAATAAAATAAATTTTGCATTAGTTATTTTTTACTAGCTTATGTATACTAAGGCTTATTATAGATGATAGAATCATTGAAATTCATACTATTAACCAATATGAACCAAATTTACCTTTAATTAAATCTATTAAAATACATACCACAGCCACTGACAAAGTAGCTAATCTAAGAACATTTAATAATTTATTTTTTCTCACTATAATTCCCCTTAATTCTTAAAATCAATTAATATATAGTACGGAATTTAAATCTATACATATATATTTATAATTTGTATAGATTAAAAAATATAATCATTTTAAAATTAGAGTATTTCAACATATCTCTTTGCATAATGGCTACATATTAATTGTATAATCATAATAAAAGCTCCACAACTGGTCAGTATAGATTCCTTTGTTAAAATTAAAAGTATTCCTAAAAACATAATGTATATTGAGCATATGTAATTTTGTCTAATCATAATTTTAGTGAAGTTTTCTTTGTTTGCAACTATATATTTTTCTTTAGAAATGCCATATAAATTGCTAGATGAGGCTTCTTTTTTTATAAGAGTTTGGACAAACATAATAATTCCTAAAATAAAAAAAATTGCCCCTATAATTAATGAAATCATATTTTTCATCCCTTTCCACAATAGTTATTTATATGCTAATTATAACATTATTTAACATACAGTTAATAATTAAATAAAATATGTTATTTTAGATAATAAAAAATAAGTATAAAAAATAGTAAAAAATAAAATAAATAGTATAGCCTTATTAAAAGAAATGTGATATACTTTTTAAAGAAAAAAGTATTTTTGATTAAAGTATTATACTATATTGATATTTTGAAAATAAATAGTGTTTAACATTTTTAGTGATATATACATAATTTAAAATAGATTTACCTTTAAATATAAATTATATTAGTGTTGGAGGAAAGCGTATGAAAAATTGTTTAATAGCTCAATCAGGAGGTCCAACTTCTGTTATAAATTCAAGTGTAATAGGTGTTTTTGAAAAAAATTTAACATATAAAAAATTTGATAATGTGTATGCAGGTATAAATGGGATTGAGGGCATATTAAATGAGAATATAGTAAATTTATCTGAAATTGATAAAGATATTGTTTGCAATCTTAAATATACTCCATCATCAGGGTTGGGATCTTGTAGATATAAATTAGAAAATGCTAATAGTTCTAAAGAAGAGTACATAAAATTATTTGAATTACTTTCTAAATATCATATAGATACATTTTTTTATATCGGTGGTAATGATTCTATGGATACAGTAAATAAATTAAGCATTTTCGGAAAAGAGATAAATTCTAATATTAAGTTTATAGGAATACCTAAAACTATAGATAATGATTTAGATGTTATGGATCATACACCAGGTTTTGGTAGTGCAGCTAAATTTATAGCAACAACGGCACTGGAAAATAGTTTAGATGCTGATGTATACAACACTAAAAATGTTTTTATAATTGAGTCTATGGGAAGAGATACAGGATGGTTAGCTGCAAGTGCAACTATTGCAAGAATAAATAATAAGCCAGTAGTTGATTTTATATATATACCAGAAATGCCTTTTGATAAAGTGAAATTTTTATATGATGTGAAGAAAAAGCTTGAAGTTAAAAATACAGTAACTATAGTTGTTTCAGAAGGATTAAGAGATAGGGATGGAAATTTCATATCACAAATGAATTCCTTTGGTACTGATAAATTTGGACATGCTCAATTAGGTGGTGTAGCCAATTATCTTAAAAATTTACTAAAGCAAAGTGGGGTAAAAAAGGTAAGAGCAGTTGAATTATCTACACTTCAAAGATGTTCTATGCATTATGCATCTCAAAGGGATATAGAAGAAGCATATAATTTAGGGGAATTTGCCCTAGAAAATTGTGAAAATATAGAAAGTGGTTATATGGTTGCTATAAAAAGAGTAAATAATATTCCATATAAATCAGAAGTATTTACTTTAAGCACAAATCTAGTCGCAAACAAGGTTAAATACTTTCCAAAAAATTGGATTAATAGTGAATGTAACAATGTAACTGATGAAGCTTATGAATATACACTTCCTTTAATATTTGGTGAACCTAAAATTCAATATGAGAATGGTTTGCCTAAATATGTAAAAATAAAATAGTTAACGAGATTTATTAAATGGTGCAAAACCTATAGCACCATACCTTAAATTTTATCCATATAAAAGCCAATGGGTTTAATATCCATTGGCTTTACTATTTAAGTACAATAGAGTATTATATAATTTTGAAAGATATAGAAATATAGTTAGGAGTGTTGTTAAATGGAATTTAAATTATATCCAAAGGAAAAAAATGATAAGTACGGTTATATAGATGAAGACGGAAATTTAATTATAGATTATAAATTTGATTTTGCAGATGAATTTGAAAATGATATGGCTTTGGTAGAAATAGATGGATTATGTGGATTTATAAATAGGGATGGAAAAGTGATTATAAATCCTAAATATGATGATATAAATTATTTTAATGAAGATGTTGCAGTTGTAGAAATACATCATAAGTTTGGTTACATAGATGAGAGTGGAAAAGAAATTATAAAACTTAAATATGAAGAAGCTAAAGGTTTTACACAGGGACTTGGAAGTGTAAAATTACTAGGAAAATATGGATACATAAACAAAAAAGGTGAAGTTGTTATACCTTTTTCTTATGATGATGCAAGTCAATTCGAGGAAGGATTAGCTTTGGTACGAAAAGGGGAAAAATTTGGATTTATAAATTGTGGTGGAGAAGTTGTAGTGGACTTTATATATGATTTTGGAAGCAGTTTTAGTGATGGTCTAGCTGTAGTAGCTATAGATGACAAGTTTTTCTTTATAGATAAGAATGGAAAAAAAGTTTTTGATAAAGAATTTGAATTTGCTAATGGATTTAATGAGGGTCTAGCAGCGGTAAGTTATAATAATTTTTATGGTTTTATAGATAAAACAGGTGAATTTGCTATAGAAAATAAATATATATGGTGTGATAATTTTATTTCTCAGTACGCAGCTATATTTGATGGGGATAAGTATGGGTTTATAAATAAAGTTGGTGAAATTGTTATACCTTGTAATTACGAAAATGTATTTGATTTTAATGAAGGATTATTCTCAGTACAGTTAAATGATAAATGGGGTTTTGTTGATGAAAGAAATCAAGTGATAATACCATTTGAATATGACGAAGTAGAAAATTTTTATGATGGAGTGGCAAAAGTTATAAAAGATGAATCTGAAATGTATTTAAATAAAAAAGGTAATATAATTTAGAAAATCAATATTTGATATAAATTGAAGTTTTATAAAATGCCGTAAAAAAGAAAATTTAAGAGTAATAAGATAAGCATTTGGTTAGTATATTATTAGAGATTTAGATAAATATTAATATAGAAATAGAGCAAAATAAATTTGCTCTATTTTTAAAATTAAGCACGACAAATATATTTATTACTTTAAAAATAAACAAATTTCAAAATAATCTTAACTTATTCTAAATTATTTGATAAAATTTATATTAATATATGATTATGATAAATTTATAAAGATTTTAGTCTTAGATAAATACATAATTGAACAACTAGAAGAATAATATATTAAGTATTTATTTAAAATAAATTATGTGATTAACGAGGCCAAAAATCTAAGTTTATTTTGAAGTTTTATTATCAATGATATAGGGAAACAAGCTCAAATTTAAATTTATACATCAAATTTTTGTTATCAGTTGAGAAAAATAAGTACAAATATAGTTAGTTAAGAATTAAGAATTATGAATTATGAATTTAGGATGAAAGTGGCAACCACTTTCTGAAAATGATTTAAAAAAATCTATCAATATAATTTGCTTTGCAAATTTATAAAAAGGTACGTTGGGGATTACTAGGAACGAAGTGAGTAGTAATAACCACAACTGTTCACTATTCACTCTTAACTTTTAACTAAAATAATCTGTTAGTTATTGATAAAATATTAATTTAAATTTTCTCATTTGATAAATGAATAAGTTTAAAATTTAATTTGGAATCCTATAGTATTTAAAAAGTTATTAACAAATTTAAAGATAGAGAAACTTTAAAGGAGAGGTAATTTATGAAAAGTCCTAATTTGATATACGATACTGATAACAATGTAATACTAGATAAAGTTGACGTTACGGGCTACGTATGTGGAGAGTTTGTAGAGTTTTCTACAAGTTATGTTTATGAGAATAGAGGGGGAAATGATGTAGAAGCGGTATTTACATTCCCAATTCCAGAAACAGCAGTACTTTCAGGATTTGAAGCAAATATTGGTGGAAGAACTATAAAGACTACTATTGAAAGTAAAGAAGAAGCAGAAAAGATTTGCGATAAATTAAAAGAACAAAGTTCTAATTTTTTATTAGAAGAAATTAATGCAAATGACTTTAAAATTTCTATAGGAAAAATTATATCAGGAGAAACTATAAAGCTTAAAATATCATATATAGAAGAATTAGAATATGAAGAAGAAAGTTTAAAACTTACGATACCTCAAATTGTTGAACCTATAAACATAGAAAATAGCAAAAATTTAATGAATGAAAATGATTATAAATGCTATTTAAATTTATTAGTTGAACCTTTTAATGAAGTAGAATTTGAAAGCTCTACTCATGATATAGCAGTTGAAAAAGGCGATGGATATATATATAAAATTTATTTTAATAAAACAGAATATTTAGACAGAGATTTAGTTATCTATATAACAGAAAAAGAATTAGAAGAAACAACAGGAATGATATATGAAAATCCTAAAGATAATAGTAATATACTATATTTAAGATTTATGCCGGATATAGAAGAGGAAGAAGAAAATTTGGTACATGAGTATGAATTCTTAGTAGATATATCTAGTTCTATGGAGGGAGAAAAATTATTACAAGCTAAAAACGCCCTTCAAATATGTCTTAGAAGCTTAAATGATAAAGATACTTTTAATATAGTTGCTATGGGTGATACGCTTCATTATTTTAATGAAGGTGGAAAAGTCTTATATAATGAAGAAAACTTAATTTTAGCTTCAAAATTTATTGATAATCTTCAATGTGAAGATGATGCGCTAATCTTTGAAGGAATAAAACATGGATTAAAGGATGACCATAAAGGAAAGGAAAATACTATACTACTATTTACTGATGATATAGTAGATGATGAAAAAGAGATATTAGACTATGTTGAAAAAGTTTGTGAAAATAGTAGGATATTCCCTTTTGGTATAGATGCATCAGTAAATACTTATTTTATAAACAAATTAGCTAGAATAACTTATGGTAAGGCAGAGTATATAAATGAGAATAATAAAATTGAGGATACTATATTAAGCCAATTTAATAGAATAAGAGGACTGCAAGTCACAGATATAGAATTAGATTTTGGCGATATGAATGTGGAAAAAACATATCCTAGAACTATAGAGTATATGTATGATGAAGAGCCATTTTCTATATTTGCTAAAGTAAGAGGTAAAGCAGAAGGATTAGTTACTTTAACAGGAATGGTTGGAGAGAGAAGAGTTCAAAGGAGAGTTAGTTTAAACAATTTGGAGCTTGAAGAAAATGCAAATGTTATAGAGAAAGTTTGGTATAAAAAAAGATGTGATTCTATTGAACAAAGAATAAGATTTGAAAGAGGCGAAGTTTATAATTCTATGAAAAATAAACTTATAGAATTATCTAAAAAAGTTGGAGTATTAACAAGCAAAACATCCTTTATTCTTATAGAAGAGGTGTATGATCCAGTTTTAAACACTGCATTTAAAAAGTTTTTACCAGTTAATATAAAATATGAGGAAAGTGATAATATAGATGATTTTTGTGGAGTATATTATAGAAATTCTTTAAATAAAGATTTTTCAGAAGCTACTAGAAAAGAAATGATGAGAATTTTAGCGTCTCACCAATTTGCAAGTGGAGCGTTCTCAGATTCAATAGTAGATACTAGTGAAAATAAAATACTATATACAGCTAAGTCTATTATAGGATTTACTGAAGGAAAGGAAGAAATAACTATATATAAAAACTTATTAAATAAAGGATTATCATATATAGTTTATGCTTTAAATGATGAGATAAAAAATTGTAGCGAAACTACGCTTATAGCTTGTTATTTAGCATTCAATCAATCACTAAAAAGGATAATTATTAAAAATGATAAAAAATCTTGGGCGAAAAAATGGAATGAAATTTTTGAGAAGGAATTAATAAAAAGAAATATTGATATAAATAAAGCTGAAGTCATATTAAAAACAAGTATAGAGAATGAAAAATTAGAGGATAATACTTTAAAAGGATTAATAGATCATTTGGTGTTAAAATAGAAATAAACAAATATAAAGTAGGGCACTAAAAAAGTGCCTTATTTTTACTTTAATACGTATTTTATAAATATTAAAGTATATTGTAAATCTTATATAAAAAATAGGTTGACGATATTCAAAAAGGATTGTAAACTTAAAATATAAAATAAAGTTTACGGAGGAAGATATGAAAATTACAGTTAAAGATATGATAATATGTGGGCTATTTGTAAGTATAACTGCACTTCTTGCACAGATAGCGATTCCCTTGCCTTTTTCAACAGTTCCAATTACAATGCAGGTTTTTGCAGTAGTTCTAACTGGTGTTGTTTTAGGCAGCAAAAGAGGTTTTATATCACAGATAATATACATATTGCTAGGTGCTATAGGAATACCAGTTTTTACACAGCTTAGTGGAGGTTTTCATTTAATCGTAGGTTATACTGGAGGATTTATTTTATCGTTTCCTTTAATAGCTGCATTAATGGGCTATATATCCTATAAGACAGATAAATTATATTATATGATATTAGGTGTAGTAGGTTCTATGATTATAAATTATGGATTGGGGGCTGTGCAATATGCTTTTTTAGCACAAGTTACTTTGAAAGATGCATTAATAGTTTGTGTAGCGCCATTTATCGTAGTTGATATAATAAAGTACATAGCAGCAATTACAATAGGGTTAACACTAAAAAAAAGATTAAAATTATAGATTTAAGAAGTTATTGCAAAGCTAAATTCAATTTAGCTTTGCAATAACTTTTTTTATTATATAAAAGTTGCTTTGTTCTTGATTAATTATTTATATACTGTCAAAGCTTTAGATAAGAATAGTCATTTTAGGAGGGATTTTATTTTGGCTAGACAGGCAAGAGTCAAAGCAGAAAATGCAATATATCATGTAAGAATAAGAGGATGCAAAGCAAAACCTTTGTTTGAA